>CAYGNU010000627.1:0-2866 GCA_964351175.1 uncultured Roseivirgaceae bacterium
GTGGTGCGGGTGTATTTCAAAGATATTTAAGTAAGATAAGTGTCCCACTCTTAGATAGAATTGACCTTCACGTAGAAGTAACACCAGTTTCGTTTGATGAGATGACTGCTAACAGAAAGACTGAAACCAGTGAGGAAATACGCGAAAGGGTAGTAAGAGCAAGGAATATTCAGACTAAACGTTTTGAAAAAGTCAATGAGATACATTGCAACGCCATGATGCCCTCACAGATGGTTAAAGACATTTGCGAAATTAATGAAGCTGGCAAAACATTGCTTAAGACAGCAATGGAGAGACTCGGACTTTCTGCCAGAGCTTATGACCGTATACTAAAAGTGTCAAGAACCATTGCTGATTTATCAGGAACAGAAGAAATTAAGATTGAGCATTTAGCAGAAGCCATTCAGTACAGAAGTCTGGATAGAGAGGGATGGGCGGGTTAATGAGATAATAGCTTCGAGCTGTAAGCTACCAGCTAAAATATTTTTTGTTTGTAGCTCATAGCTCGTCACTCACAGCTAATTATCTACTTAAGCCATGCCTTCATCATCCATAATGTTTTCTCTTGGACATCGATAAAATCAGACATTAGATCTTCAGTACCATCGTCACCAGCATTAACAGCCAGATCCTTAATTTCTCGTTCTAATGATAATAATTCCTCAAGATTAGATGCCACTGTGGCCACAGATGTTTCTCCATCATGCACATCCTTAGTAACTTTTATTGTTGAAGTTTTTAAATAATCTTCAAAGGTGTGAAGAGGAGAGCCTTCAATGGTTAAAATACGCTCTGCTATCTCATCAATTTTTAATGCAGCGTCAGTATATAATTCTTCAAATTTGACATGAAGTTGAAAGAAATGCTTTCCTTGAATGTTCCAATGAAAACCTCGGATGTTCTGATAGTGGATTTGATAATCTGCTAATAGAACATTCAACTTTTCAATAATTTCCGCGTTTTTCATAGTGTTTTTCATTTTTGTTATATCACAAAGATAATTAATTGAATATCATTAGTAAAATTGATACTTTTTATACTCATATAGATTATACTTATATCTTCTTAATGTAACTGTTCGTAATAGGTGGTCTTATTGGTTATATTTGATCATAATAATGTCGGACTACGGAGAAATATTACTTTACATCATTGGTGGTACAATCTTCCTTTTAGGAGGGCTCTTTACGTCTTACTTGTTAAGACCATCACGTCCCAATCCTGAAAAGCTCACTACCTATGAAAGTGGTGAAGAGCCGATAGGCTCTGCACGGGGCAGAGTGAATACAAGGTTTTATGTAATAGCGTTGATATTCTTATTATTTGAAGTGGAGATCATATTCCTATTTCCTTGGGCTACTGTTTTTGGAGATAAGGCTAAAATTGAGGCAACGGGTGGTTTATGGGGTTGGTTTTCACTTATAGAGATGTTTGTTTTTATTGGAATACTGGCCCTGGGCCTAGCATATGTGTGGGTAAAGGGCCATTTAGATTGGCCAAAGATTGTGGTAACTAAAAATGATTTTAAATCTCCTGTGCCGACTAAATTGTATGATGATATTAACAAGAAATACAGTTAAATTTTATTGATAATATATTCAAACGTCAATGTCTCATATCATAACACTCATGTCTAACTACTAACTACTAAAATTGGGTTTACTAGATAAAGAATTTAATAGCGGAGGTGTAATTGTTACTAAAATTGATGATCTCATCAACTGGGCACGATTGTCTTCAATGTTCCCCATGACTTTTGGGTTGGCATGTTGTGCAATAGAATTCATGAGTACAGGAACTTCTGCCTATGATATGGATAGGTTTGGAATGGCGCCACGTGCATCTCCAAGACAGGCTGATATTATGATTGTTGCAGGAACGGTAACCTTTAAAATGGCCGATAGAATTAAGAGACTTTATGAACAAATGGCTGAGCCCAGATATGTCATTTCAATGGGATCTTGTTCAAACTGTGGAGGTCCTTATTGGGAGCATGGCTATCATGTTGTAAAAGGAGTCGATAAAATAATACCGGTGGATGTTTATGTTCCTGGTTGCCCGCCTAGACCTGAAGCGCTGATTGGTGGTTTCTTAAAACTTCAGGATAAAATAAGAAATGAAAGTTTAATGGCTCCAAAAGCATTGGAGAAAATGATGGAAAATAGCTGACATGGAGATCAACCAAATAGTTGAGCAGATTAAAGCCTCCTTTGGATATGCTTCGGTAGTTGAAGTCATGGAGAATTCTAGTCCGACAGTTGTCGAAATACGTACCGATCAAAGTCTGGCTATTTTTGATTTCCTTCATAAGGATGAAAGATTTTATTTCGATATGCTTTCTTGCATCACTGGGATAGATAAAGGTGCTGAAGCTGGCACCATGGAAGTTGTCTACAATCTCTACTCAATTCCATATGAACGGAGTTTGGCTATCAAATTAAAAGTGTCAAGGAAGCAACCAGAAGTGCCATCGCTGGTGACTATTTGGAAAGCAGCCGACTGGCTTGAGCGTGAGACTTATGATTTATTCGGCATCACCTTCAAAGACCATCCAGACCTAAGACGAATACTGTTGCCAGCTGATTGGGAAGGGTATCCTTTAAGGAAGGATTACAAACATCAAGATAAGTATAGAGGCATCAATGTCACACATGAAGATTTGTTAAATAAGGAAAATCAACCAGAAGACAGAGTATAAGTTTTGGCTAACAATATTCAATATCAATATCAAAAAGATAATCTGATTACTTCAGAACCTAATAAGTATGTTGAGGAAAATCTGAAGTCGGACGAGCTGGTGGTTAACCTTGGTCCGCAACATCCTTCTACGCACGGAGTACTGCGCCTTGAGGTATTGACTGACAAT
>CAYGNU010000628.1:0-2864 GCA_964351175.1 uncultured Roseivirgaceae bacterium
CTAGTTTCATCTTTAATTTGCTTCTGGTGGCATACGGGCCATACAGGGGTCGTTGGCAGTCATTTAAACAAAACCTTACAAATATGAATTTTTCTAGATTTATTTTGAGTACTATTTTATTAGGTACTATCATATTCTTTAATTCCTGTAGCGAAAATCAGCAGAATGCAGATAAGGAGAAACTAATTGTAGAAAGAATAGAAGCAGATGTTGCTCTCTATAAATTTCATTTTAAGTATGGAGCTACTAGAATGGGTGAAGTTATTAAAGCTGCTGAAAAATTACTTGAAGCAATTGAAAATCCTGAAATTAAATTGACCGAAGAGGAAATAGAATTAAATGTTCATAAATTAACTTGGTTATGGTTAGCTGCTACACCAACAACAGAATACAACGCTTTAACAAATTCTGGTGAAATTAGATTAGTAACTTCCGAAAAATTGAGACGCAAGTTTAGGGAAATGAATTTTGACCAAGAAAAGTTAATGCAATTTGAAGAGTTGCAAATTAGCTATGTAAATCAAGAATTAAGACCATATCTAAATAGTCACATAGATAAAACTACGTTAAGAACAAGACAAAACTTTGATGCATTAGAAACAACAAAAGTATCTTCACCATTTAATAGTTCCCAAAAAGAAATTATGCAAGACCGAGAATTTGCGAACCTTCTAGTTGACTTACTGTTTTTTACCAAAAGAATTATGCTTCCATATAATCGGTTGAATAAAATAATGGCTGATATGGAAACAATTATAGCAAAGGATTATCCTGATGTCGAGCTTAAGGAATACAAACCATTTTAAGGAATTGATAAAAAAACGAACTGCCAACACCGTGTATATTTAATTGCTAGTCAAGTCTTTACTCGGAAAATGATATAGATTAACCTGAGGTTCGTTTTCTTTTACTAAATTAGTGCTAAACCAACGCAACTAAACATACACGAACACGTAGGGCAGCAATTACCTTTCCTTATCAACATCTAAACCCATCACTAATCAAAATTAATATTCACGTGTTCTATAGAGAAATGAAGGCAATGAACATTGTTGATAACGCGTAAATAATTACCTTAACACATTAAATATAAATGACATATGCACAAAAGCATTTGTTTGGGTTTCATTCAACATTAGATAAACCATACAACAGGTACATGCAAAAAGCTTTCACATTCTTCAATTTTTCAATTGAAGGTAATTGGTGTTCATTCATTTTAAAAACACCCCTATTTTTATTATTAGTTATTATGTCTTCATGCGGAACAGACAAAGCAGAAGAAGTAAAAGATGGCTACCCGCTACTAGGAAAAGGATTTGGTCTTGATAAATCTACCCTACTAGTCAATGATCTAAAAAAGACAACAGATTATTATGTTGATACCCTTGGTTTTAATATTCGCGAATCATCAAAATTAAAAGATGGGGTGGCCGAAGGAACCGTCATTACTTCTATCAACTTTCCTGACATGACATCAATTGAATTGCTTTCTATTGAAGATTCATTAGTTACCAGCAATACCCCTACTTTCATCACATCATTCTTAGCACAATATGAAGGCATAGGCATGTACTCTTTATCTAGTTCATCTGTAGATACCACCTATTCATGGCTTATCGAGCAGGGGTTCAACATGGATGCTGTTCAATCTTACAGAACATCAAAAGAGCCTGCAAAAGGTTGGTCAAGAGATGATGGTGGGGCGCAGGAGCTCAGTGTAGATTTTGCTACTAAAAGCGCAACGACCTATCTGCCAAAATTTGTAGAAGATACCGGTACAGATTACAAGAAGATGACCAAGGAATGGAAAACCTACTATTCCTATTACAGAAGTTATGTGAATCATCCAAATGGGGTTGTTGGTATTGCTGCTTTACAAATTGCCGTTGATAGTCTGGAAGTAGCACGCGAGAAATTCCAAAAAATGGGGCTTGTGGAGCTTTCAAATAATTCATCATTAAATAACGTAAGCTTTAAACTAAAGCGCCAGCAAGAATTGCAATTTGTAACCTCTCAATCAGCAGATGATGAGATTTCCAAGTTTCTTTATGAACGTGGCTCTGGTGTATTTGCCATACGTTTTGAAGTGACCAACCTTGACTCTACCTATCTTTATCTAAGTGAAAAATTACCTGAAGAAGCAATGATACTTGATTCTTTAGGCAGTAGCCTAACTGTATTGAGACAATATGCAAATGGTGTTCAATTGGAGTTTGTAAATGAACCTGAAGAACAGGCTTTAATGGCGCAGCAACTAAAAATAGGATCTAAACTCGATAGTACTGCCATAAAGAACGCTGAAAGCATGTATGCAAAATACTGCGCGCTATGCCATGGTGAAAACCGTGAAGGATATGCCGCTGATAACGCTCCATCACTTCGTTCAAAATCACTGTTAGCTACCTCAATGTCAAACAATTACATGCGCTATACCATTCAATTTGGTAGAGCTGGTACCGCCATGGGTGGCTATTTAAGCACGCAGGGTGGTCCTATGGAATATATCGAGATTGAATTGTTATTGCAGTGGCTAAATGAAACAGCTGGTGTAGAAGAGCCAATAGAACTTTCAAGAGAGCCAGTGAAAGGAGACATCGAACTTGGATCGAAAGTTTATGCCCAAACCTGTGCTGTTTGTCATGGAAAAGATGGAGAAGGAATTTCTGCCCCTGCGCTTGGTAATCCTATGCTCTTAGCAACAGCAACAGACGAATTTTTAAAGTATGCTATTAAAGAAGGAAGAGACGGCACGCCTATGGTTGCCTTCAAAGAAACCCTAAGTGAAAAAGAAATAGACGGTTTAACAGCCTTCTTAAGAAGTCGTGCATCGGGATGGAACAAACCTACCGATGATACGGTAT
>CAYGNU010000629.1:0-2864 GCA_964351175.1 uncultured Roseivirgaceae bacterium
TGAAAACCTGCTGTATCTTCTCCTGATGATCTTTCTTTTTCTCTACGCTTACTGATTCTTCCATAGGTTATATACTTTCCAGTTAGTGCTTAACGAAATAAGCTCAATTTTGATTTACCTTTAATTAAAAAACTGACGATTTTGATTTAAATCAAAATGTCAGGGTAAGCCTGACAAAAATGATCTTTCATTTTTCGTCTGGCTTAAAATTAGCGCAATATTAAAAAATATGGCTCAAATATTTGATAAACTCAGATATACCTTTGGTAAGTGGTGCTTTAATGCTCAGGATCATTAAGTCTTTCTTAAATTCACCTATGCGCAAATTTGTAATTGGAGATATCCATGGTGCAAGTAGGGCATTAACTCAATGTCTGGAAAGAAGTGAATTTGATTTTGATCAAGATCAACTGATCATGCTTGGAGATGTGTGTGATGGATATCCTGAAACCAATCAAAGTATTGAAATCCTTTTAAAGGTAAAAAGCCTAATTTATATACTCGGTAATCATGACTGGTGGACTTTACAATGGGCTAAAGGAGAAGAGCTAGATGACTCGTGGTTACAATATGGCGGCAAAAACACCATCGAAAGCTATCCAGGTGGCATGCCGAAAGAGCATATAGCTTTACTAGAAAACGCAAACTACTATTTTGTACAGAATAATAAATTATTTGTCCATGCAGGCATAGATCCACAACGGCCGATTGAAAATCAGGACTCTCAAATTTTACTTTGGGACAGAAAATTTGTTCAAGAGGCCATTGGTCAACACACCAGAAATGAAAATGTATCACTGACATCTTATGATGAAGTATTTGTTGGACATACACCAAGTCATAGGATAGATCATTTCAAACCAATAAAATTTTGTGAAGTTTGGATGATGGATACTGGGGCAGGATGGGGAGAGCGCCTTTCTATGATGAATATTGATACAAAAGAGGTGTTCCAAAGTGATCGAGTAGAAAGTCTTTATCCGCCAGGTTCAGGACGATAGAATTCTTTATATGATGGACGTCATTACGGAAATTTTATTTTTACATTTTACAAAAAGAAAATTGTCTGTAATCTCAATATAAACTGGTCATTAGGATACCGGATAAAATTGATCGTATAAGAAATTAGGATCAATTTTTCCAGCATTACATTCTTAGCCAAACTCCAGAAGCCTAGCTTCCGGACTATTGATATAGCTCTGTATATAATGTTCAATCTCAACGGTCGATTTATAATTATTCACTAATAATCTGGCCTCCTCAATATTTGAAATTGAAACCTCCCTATTGCAAAACCCAAAACCAAGATAGTTTCCTTCTTCTACTAAAATTAGTGAGTGTTCATCTTCTTCCCGCCCTTCACCAAGGATAACAAAAGACCTGTCATGATCATAAAAAGATTTTATCAACGCTTCCACTCGAGTATTGTAAGTTAATGGCCCCTCCTTACCTCCACAAGCTCCAAGACAGTACCCAAGGGCCACATCATAACATTCATCATTAGCCTTTTGGATACCAGACAATTTGGGACATAAGTCAAATTCCTTCACCTTTTTCATTAGGTAATGAAATGCATCGGCATGGCTATTAAACTGAATCAGGCCCTTTAATCCCTTTACTTGCTTGTTAACATTAAATCGGATGTATCCCTGCCTGTCTTCATATTTATAGATACCCCATTGATTAGCAATATACTTTTGTGATCTGTTATACTTAGGCCATAGTCGCTTGATTTCTTGAGATTCCAGTACCAATGCAACTAACTCATTACCGGTTAGTTCAAATTCAATATGATGAATCTCATTCCTAATCGCTTGATTTCTTGTATTCTTTGATGTGCCTGAAAAATGACTTGTAAATCGCTTTTTGATATTGATCGCCTTACCTACATAAATAACTTCACCTTGGGCGTCTAAAAAATAGTAGACCCCTGGACTCTCAGGAAGTGCAAGAAATTCAGATTTTGGCAGATTGGGAGGTAATATGGTTTCTTTCGAATTATGCTTTAAAGCGGCCCTTACGGCATCCTCATCTTTCTCTAATAATTGACGAAAGAGAATAGCAGTGGCAGTTGCATCTCCACCTGCACGGTGTCTGTTGTCAATCTGTATACCTAACGCCTCACACAAATTACCTAGGCTATACGACCGATGACCAGGAATAATCTGCCTGCTCAGCCTCACCGTACAGAGTTTTTTATTATTGAATATGTAACCTTCACTCTCAAGCGCTCTTTTAACAAAAGAGTAGTCAAAGGAGACGTTATGTGCCACAAAGATCTTGTCAGAAAGTATATCATTGATTTCTGCGGCTACATCGGCAAAAACCGGTGCATTATCCACCATTTGCTGTGTAATGCCCGTCAGGCCAGTAATATAACTGGGAACCAGCTGCTCAGGGTTGATGAGGGTTTCATAAGTTTCAACCACTTTTTCACCATCATGGATGATTATGGCGATCTCGGTAATATTGCTTTTACCGGCAAATCCTCCTGTGGTTTCAATATCTACAATGGCATACACCACACTAAGGTAGATGAATCACAGATTTTAATCAATGCGGTGATAAAAGGATGAAAAGAATTAAATATTAATTTTTTCAGGCAAAAGATATTGCATTTTTAATTCCCTTAGTTAAATTTGCACCCACTTGAGGGAAACGCCTTTAAGAAAGCATTGAAAAGCGAGAGTAGCTCAGCTGGTAGAGCGCAACCTTGCCAAGGTTGAGGTCGCGGGTTCGAACCCCGTCTCCCGCTCAGAAAAAGAGCCACGTTAAGCGTGGCTTTATTTTTTGAGACTATCGAATGAGGTAGTTAATGCCCGGGTGGTGGAATTGGTAGACACGCAGGACTTAAAATCCTGTGA
>CAYGNU010000630.1:0-2845 GCA_964351175.1 uncultured Roseivirgaceae bacterium
AGGAGTACCAGCACCAACCTTCAGTTTAGGATTTACAGCTTTTGATGCTGAAATTGGTAAGTACTATCACCAAACCGCAGACAACCCTGAAAACCTGGATTATGATTATTTAGAAAAGTTTTTTGGAGCCTATATTCTTTCTAGTAGATTGATCGCGAATGATCCTAATACTCCATTTTGGACTGAGGGTGATAAATATTATGAAGCAGGAAAAACGCTTTATAAGAAGTAAATATTAAATCAACACCTATAATATTGAAAGAGGGTTTATTCTGTGAAGTAAACCCTCTTTACACGCTGACTAATATTGGTGAGTATTTCATAAGGTATAGTATCTATAGCTTGCGCTAATTCCTTTATAGAAATGTTATTTCCAAAGATTTCTACCTGATCGCCTACTTCCACATTTAATCCTGTTACATCAATCATAGTCATGTCCATACACACATTGCCGATAACATTGGCTCGTTTCCCATTCACCCAAACATAGCCCTTACCCTGACTGAACGACCTTGAAAAACCATCGGCATAGCCAATGGCGATAGTGGCAACGGTAATATCTTTATCTGCAACACCTTTTCTCCCATACCCAACAGTTTCTCCTTTTTTAACTTTTCTCAGTTGAGAAACTATGGTTGTCAATTCGCTTATTGGCTGGAGCATTTGCTGGTCTGGAGAGTTATTAGCTTCTACACCATACAAACCTATACCCAACCTCACCATATCAAAATGAAATTGTGGATATCGTAAAATCCCTGGGGAATTTACTAAATGAAGAATAGGCCTCTCTTTCAAAACCGAAACCAGTCTGTTGCTCAATCTTTGAAATTTCTCCGCTTGTTGATTGGAAAACTCTTGGTGCATAGCCTCGTCAGCTCCAGCTAAGTGGCTGAAGATGGTTTTTACATGAAGGTTAGCATTAGATTTTAAAACCATAGTAAGGTCATCAATTTCATCCTCATCAAAACCTAGCCGCTTCATCCCAGTTTCAATTTTCAAATGAATGGCACCCTCTCGACCATTCAAAAATTGCAGGTACTTATCAAGCAACCCAAGGTTATAAAGCTCAGGCTCCAAATCGTTTTTGTAAATACTTTCGAAACTGTCAGGACTTGGGTTCATTACCATAATAGGCAAATGGATCCCATTTTCTCGAAGTCTTACACCCTCATCTGCATAGGCCACTCCTAGATAATCCACTCGATGAAATTGCATGAGGTTGGCAATTTCAAAACTTCCACTGCCATATGAAAATGCCTTTACCATGGCCATGATTTTTGTTTTACTATCTAGTCTCGACCTATAAAAATTTAGATTGCTGGTTAACGCATCTAAATTAATCTTAAGCACCGTACCATGAATTTTCTCCTCCAGTGATTTTACGATCCTTTCAAGGCCAAAAACTCTTGCCCCTTTTATCAAAATGACAGATTCATTTAGGTCCAGATGCTGAATATTTTTTAGTAGATCGTCTGCGGAACTGTAAAAATTAGCTGGCAGTTGACATAAAGATTGATACCCACTAATGTCATTTCCAATGCCAATTACCAATGCTACATTAGCGGCCTCCAATTGTTCAAACACTTGTCGGTACAAAATTTCATCTGGAAGACCCGATTGTAATATATCGGATAGAATTACCACTTTACGGCTTTTTTGCTTTTGAGCAGACAAAAACTCAATGGCGCGTTGTAAACCTCCTAAATCATTATTGTAAGTGTCATCAATAATATAGCTATTGCCGATAGCTTTTTTGAGCTCAAGGCGCATATTGACTGGAAGTAATTTTAAAATTCGCTCCTGAATATCATCATTAGCTATTCCCAAATACATCATGGTGGCGATACAATGCATTGTGTTTTCAACAGAAGCTGAGTCACCAAATGGGAGTCGCAACGTATGTAACTCATTCTCATACATCAGTTGTATGGCAACTCCACTCTTAATATTCTCACTATTAACAATCTTTATATCACAGCGGTCATTATATCCCCAGCAGAAGGCTTTATTAGCAAACTGACTAAAGATAAGATCATCATCACCATTAAAAATGACAATATTAACATGCTCAAATAAAGAAGCTTTTTCAGATAATTTTTGTTGTCTCGATTCAAAACCTTGATCATGGGCGGCACCAAGGTTGGTGAAAATTCCTAAAGTTGGCTTGATCACCTTCTCGAGATTTTGCATCTCGTGGGGCTGTGAAATACCGGCCTCAAAAATTGCCATATTATGAGCTTTAGCTATTCCCCAAACGGAAAGCGGCACACCTACTTGTGAGTTAAAACTCTTAGGGCTTCTTACAATATTATAGTATGGTGACAGACAAGTAAAAAGCCATTCTTTAGCAATGGTCTTTCCGTTACTTCCGGTAATAGCAATTACCGGTAAATCAAAATTAGCACGGTGCTTGGCAGCGATTTGCTGTAGCGCCACTATTGTATTTTCAACTAGAATGATGTTAGCTTCAGCACCTAGCTGTATTGGTTTCTGAACCACAAAATTTCTTACCCCTTTTGCAAATTGCTCTTCAAGAAAATCATGGCTATCATGATGTTCACCGGCAATAGCAAAAAAAAGTGCATCTCGTGAAATGAAAGGTTTACGGCTGTCAATGATCAATGACTTTACATCAGCATTTGAATGATTTGCAATTACATCGCCATTCGTAATCTCAGCAATTTCGCTAAACTTCATAATGTCAATATCATTTCGTATTGATCAATCTGATTAGTAAATCCAATTTTAGTAAAAAAGGACTTGGTATCTTCTGCTTCATCATTAACGTTAATGATGGTCAATTTTTTCTGAAGGCTGGTTTCGAAAATATACTTAATCATAGCAC
>CAYGNU010000631.1:0-2840 GCA_964351175.1 uncultured Roseivirgaceae bacterium
TCATAGAAATAACAAAATTTGCTAACAGAGTAGAGGTTAAGAATTCAGGAAAAAGCGCATTAGATTATCTAAGAGAAAATCAAGATAATGCGGATGAGCTTCCTAATCTGATATTTCTTGATATTAATATGCCTATTGTAGACGGGTTCGTTTTCCTCTATGAGTTTGAAAAGTTTAATGACTTGATTAAAGATAAATGTAAGGTCATTATCTTGTCTAGCTCTGATAACAAAAGAGATATTGATAAGATAGTTAATAACAATCATGTTATTAAATTTATCACAAAACCACTTACTGAAACTTCTCTAGAGGAGGTTAAAGTAAACAATTTATAGTCTAGAAGGTTTTAAGTTCAAACTCCTACTAATTGCTAATATGATTTCGTCAAATGTCAAAAACATTGGAGGTAGCCTCTTTTTGTTTCTTTTATTATTTGCTTCTACACAACTTTCAGCTCAAAAGAACGGACCTACAGTACCAAAAGATTCTATCTGGACCAATGGCGGTAATTTTGGTATATTCTTTCAACAGGTAGGACTTAGTAATTGGTCTGGTGGTGGTGAAAACTCTGTAGCTTATGGCGCTGAAGTAAATTTGTATGCTAATAAAAAACAGCGTTCACATACTTGGTTCAATAGCTTGCAAGCGGGTTATGGTCTTGTAAAGATTGGTGATCAGGGTGCAAGAAAAAATAATGATGTATTAATAGTTACCAGTCAATATGGGCGTTTCTTATCTGATAAGTGGCAGTTGGCTGCAGGCTTGGATTTTAGAACACAGTTTGATGACGGGTTTAATTATAATGGTGCTTCAGATGGAACAGATACATTAATTTCAACCTTCATGGCTCCAGGGTATTTGTCACCATACATAGGTGCAACATATAAACCTAACGATGCCTTTTCTGCTACTATAGCTCCTTTAATGGAAAAAATGACCTTTGTTATGGATGACAATCTTGCAGCGGTAGGAGCTTACGGAGTTGATCCGGGAGAAAACTTTAGATCACAAGGAGGATGGAGTATTAGCGCCATGTACCAGAAGGAAATAATGACCAATGTTAACTTAAAAACAAGTGTCCTTTTATTTGACGCATATGAAAACTTGGGGCATGTAGATGTGAATTTTGACTTATTCTTAAATTTCAAAGTCAATAAGTATATTACTACAAACTTTGCTCTGCAAGCTATTTATGACGATGATATTGATATAGAAGATAGCGATGGTAATATTGGCCCAAGACTACAGCTCAGAAATATACTGATGGTAGGTTTAACCTTCAATTTTGGACAGCCAAAAGAAGAATAATATTTAAAAATCGGGATCTAATCCAAGCCTATTTTGAAGTTCCTTCAGAATAGGCTTTTTTTCTGCCAGAAAATCAAACTTTTCTCTATTGGTATAAGGTACTCTTGTTGAATTGTCTTCCTTAAGTTCAGTTTCCAGCTTTAGATGCCTGTTATTTAAGGTGCTTTTTAAGTGAGTGATAAGATCAGATCTAAACTTATCAAGTATCATCATCTTTACTGAGTTAGTAAATGTGATAATGATGGTATGAGTATTCTCTAACCTGAATTCTTGCTTCAAAACTGCATATTCGGAATCTCGTCCAGCTGCCTTGGTGTTTTCAGCATAAGTATTCCAGATTTCTCGGAGTTTTTCTTCAGTAAATGGATCTTGTCCATAACTTTCTTCCGGTTCCTCTGATTGTACCTTTGCCAATTCTTCAGCCTGTGCATCTTCCAAAATGCTGTCGAGCTTCGGCATTTTAGTAGTACTCTTAAGTCTTTGAGAGGATAGTTTAGTTGGTGTTTTAACCGGAGAAGGTATGGCTACTTTAGTAGCACTTTCAGTACTTTGTTCTTCATCAGTTTTGGCTGACTCAGCCTTTTCTACAATAGATTGAGAAGCAAGTTCCGGAGCTACTTTTTCTCTTTCTGTATTTTCTGTTTTTGGATTGGCACTATCAACACTAGGCTGTGTTAAGCTTTTTTTTTTAATTCATCATTTGACAATGATGAAATGCTTACGGCTGCTTTGATATGGGCAAGTTTCATTAAAGTTAACTCCACATGCAAGCGCTGATTTTTCGCTCCTTTATAGTCAAGATCACACCTGTTAGCTACATTCAGTGAACTTAACAGAAATGACATAGAAGACTTATTGGCTTGCTCAATGTACTTTGCTTTTGCAGTCTCAGGAACCTCCATCAACTGAACAGTAGCATTATCCTTACAGACCAGTAAATTTCTTAAATGCTCACTTAAACCAATAATGAAATTGTGACCATCAAATCCCTGCTTCAGAATTTCATCGAAAGTAATAAGCGCACTACTCAAATCCTCATTTAAGAAGTAATCAACCATTTTGAAGTAATATTCATAATCAAGGATATGAAGATTGCTGATAGTGGATTGGTAAGTAATGTTTCTATCTGATGAGAAGGTGACAATCAGGTCGAATATGGAAAGTGCATCACGTAAAGCTCCATCTGCCTTCTGAGAAATTAAGTGAAGCGCCTCTTCTTCATATTTAATATTTTCCCTATCTGCAATTTGCTTCAAGTGATCAGAAATATTATTTACTTGTATTCTATTAAAATCAAATATTTGACATCTTGATAAGATGGTAGGTATGATTTTATGCTTTTCGGTAGTAGCTAATATAAATATGGCATAAGATGGAGGCTCTTCCAGGGTCTTCAAAAAAGCATTGAAAGCCTGAGTAGAAAGCATGTGCACCTCATCGATAAAATATACTTTATATTTTAGGTATTGAGGAGGGTCTCGCACCTGATCGATCAGATTCCTGATATCATCTACCGAGTTGTTTGATGCAGC
>CAYGNU010000632.1:0-2838 GCA_964351175.1 uncultured Roseivirgaceae bacterium
GTTCACATTTTTTATCACGACTTCAAGTCATCATGCTGAAGCCTTGAAGCACCAAGGTCAATAACTACTGATTTTTCATCATTTTAAAATAACCTTTGATCTAGTTGTGAGATCATGAATGTCATTCTTTTCTGTTATAGTTTGCTTACCAATCGTCATAACCATTTCAGCATGTCTGATGACAGCTTTTTTGTACTTTTCTTTTTTTGTAAATCCACTGATAGTGATGAATGCCTCCATCAATCTGATGATTACAGCTGCATTCCCTCCTGAAAATTGCCGAATTTGGTTGAACGTAGTGTCTAAAACTCCTTGAAAATCCACCGCATCGGCAATTATCCTGATATTGCGTTCTTCATCAAATCGATATTTCGAAGGAAATTTTGCCTGTGCTAAATAGCACATAGTTGAGGTAAGGTTGTCGATACAGGTAATTGCCGTATATGGGTCATTTACTCCTGTAGAGAGGGCGCGTACTGCTATTTCCACCATCTGCTTGATGGAGTATTCAAGATCTTGCTGAGACGTTTTTGTTTTTCCGATCACAAATTGGTTGAGAACTTTTTTGAGCTGGTCTTTATCCCAATCCTCATTTGAATGAATCAATCCTATCTCCATGCCCTCTACCAGGTGATCTCCTGGTCTGCAAAACAACTCAAACAATGCATTATTCTCGGTTATGTTTTCTATTAAAGCTTCATAATCAGCATACTGCAGATAGCCGCTTTTAGGTGCTTTTATGCAGATACTCTTTGAGTAACTTGATATTGCTGTAGCGCTATCAACATCCTCATCAATTTCATTATCCTGTTCCATTTTTTCAGGAAACAATATTTCCAGATGTTTTGAAATGAAATCTGAAACATCAGATATCACTTTATCTGCTTGAATACTTGTAGCGATTTGATGAATAAAAATAATAAGTAAAATGATGTTTAGGATAGCGGCTAAAATTGCTACCAGTATGGAAATGGACGGTATAAAAGTGTAATTTTCACCCTCTTTTATAGCATTTAAAATGAGCAGGCAATAGACAGAGGTAGAGATGTATGAACCTAACACTATTTGGTTGAGCCGAACATACATAAAGTTTTTGATGAGTCTAGGCCCAAATTGTGAAGAGGCAAGCATTAAGGCTACTAAAGTCACAGAAAAAACAGTCCCTGCCACACCGATCATTGCTCCGGATATGGTGGATAATATAACTCTGGCAGAGTCCGAACTCTGCACGAAAAAGGTGGAGCTCAATCCATCTTGCGAAAAACTTATAAATCCATCTATCCACACTAAAAATACAGACAGCAACACAGAAATGATAATGATAATGACGGGAACAAACCAAAATGTCGATTTTAATTCATTCCATTTGAATAGTATTTTGTTCATTTATTAGATCATTAAATCTTGATGAATATAAATGAAAATGCAATTCGTTTTTATGCTTCTATTGCCTAACTAAATTATGAAACCCTTTGGATGATTTTTCATCATGGCGTCTTTATTTAAATAATAAAAAAAGCCCTTCCGATATTTCGGAAGGGCTTTGGCTTTATAAATTAAGGATAATTAAATCTCAGTATCCATTTCGAATCGCTCGAGATAGTCAGCTACTCTTCTTACTACCATTCCACCCAATGAGCCATCTACCACTCTGTGGTCATAGCTGTGAGAAAGGAACATTTTATGTCTGATAGCAATAGCATCGCCACTAGGTGTTTCTATTACTGCTGGTTTTTTAACAATGGCACCCAAGGCCAAAATACCTACCTGAGGCTGCATAATGATTGGCGTACCCATCACATTGCCAAAAGAACCAACATTAGAGATGGTAAAGGTACCACCAGATAGTTCGTCTGGGCTCAACTTGTTATCTCTAGCTCTTAATGCTAAGTCATTCACCTTATTGGCAAGGCCAGTGAGGTTCAGCTGGTCAGCATTTTTAATAACAGGTACAATCAAATTACCTGATGGAAGAGCAACTGCCATTCCTATATTGATATCTTTTTTCTTAATAATTCTGTCGCCATCTACCTGCACATTAATCATTGGGTAGTCTTTAATGGCTTTGGCCACCGCATGAATGAAGATAGGGGTGAATGTCAGATTACCACCTTCTCGCTTTTTAAATTCGTTTTTATTTCTGTTTCTCCAGAATACGATGTTAGTCACATCTGCTTCTACGAAAGAAGTAACGTGAGGAGCAATACGCTTAGAGTCTACCATTCTCTCAGCGATCATCTTACGCATTCTGTCCATTTCGATGATCTCATCACCAGCGCTAATAGATACAGATACCTTAGATGCTGGCCTTGCAGCTGCTACAGGAGCAGGAGCAGGAGCGGCTACTGGTTGGCTTCCTCTTGTTTCTACATAGGAAATAATATCATTTTTGGTAACTCTGCCATCTTTACCACTTCCCGATAATGCATCAAGCTCAGCTAATGGAATGCCCTCTTCTTTAGCAATATTCTTCACCAATGGAGAGTAAAATTTATCAGAAGATGAAGTTACAGGTGTTTTGTGTACTGCTCCATTGCTAGTCGGCTGTGCAGCTTCTACTTTAACCTCAGTCTGAGGTGTAGCTTTGGCTTCAGCTTTTGGCGCGGCAGGAGCAATGGCATCTTCACCATCGGTAGCAATAATTGCTATAGGCTTACCAACTTCTACTACTTCACCATCTTGGGCAAGTATTTCCTTTAATACACCGGCATGAGTTGAAGGCACCTCAGTGTCTACCTTATCAGTAGCTACTTCTAAAACAGATTCATCCTGCTCTATCGTGTCGCCTTCTTTTTTTAACCATGTAAGCACGGTGGCTTCCATTATACTTTCGCCCAT
>CAYGNU010000633.1:0-2836 GCA_964351175.1 uncultured Roseivirgaceae bacterium
TGGTAGAGTTGGAAGTCACTTTTTGATAGTAAAAGGATCAAACTATCTTATAAATCTTAATAGGTTCTTTTCTTCCTTTTATCTTAGTTTCAATAATCTCTTCAAATTCATACTCCCCCTTATCTAAGTGGTTGGCTACTTCCTCAGAGATTAGTAATTGGGAATGATATATTTTATTCAATTGTTCAATTCTTGCAGCTGTAATTACTGTATTGCCTGTAATAGAATATTGTTTTCTTATTTCTGTACCAACATTGCCTGCTACCACCTCTCCAGAATGAAGCCCGATACCGATTCTTGTTCTTACTATTGCCCCAGCTTCGCTTCTGGCATTCACCTCTTGTACTATCTCTTGAGCTGCTAAGAAGGCATTTCTGGTATCATTGCCGTAAGAGGTTGGAGCACCAAAAGTTGCCATGAACCCATCTCCCATAAACTGATTGATCACCCCATGATATTTGGCTACTATCTCAATCATGAAACCAAATACATCGTTCTGATAGCTAATAATCTCCTGCGGAGCGCGCACTTCTGCAAATGGGGTGAAATCACGAATATCAAGAAACATGATGCAAACAAATTTGCTTTTAACATCTGTGATTCCTTCATCTGACAACAAAGCCTCAGCTATGTCACCAGACACCTGCTGTCCTAATAATTTTTTGATTTTCTGCTCAGCCTCCACCAGTTTACTCTTGGTCATTTCAAGACTTGAATAGGTGATTTGAAGGTTATTATGCGCCCTCTTTTTAGTGACAAACAACCAATAGAATAGTGAAAGTAAGGCAGCTAAAAGTATTATTCCTGCAAAAAGACCTTTTCTAAAGTTTGATGCACGTACCAGCTCAGAGTTGGTCTTTGTCAGTTGCAATTCATTGAGATCATTCTCTTTAACCAGAAGTTGTATTTGCTGTGCCTGACTCACCATTTCTACACTATCAAGAATCATTTGCTGCCGTTCTTCAAGTCGTCTGGAACTTAACTCATTATAAAGCTTATAGTATTTAAGGGATTGGGTATAATCTTGTTTTGCTTCAAACTTCAAGGCTAAATCACGATACTGATTTATTGCCTGTGACAGGCTGTCTTTTTCTAATACTTTAGGCATAAGCATTTCAGGTGTTCTGATAACAGCTTGCTTCTGATCGATTTCTTTAGTCACCTCCCTCACCTGATCAAAAACCGTTTTCAATCCCTCTTTGGACTGCTCAACAGCTACTGTGTCTCCAAGTTTTTCAAAATAGTTTTGTGTGATTTGATAGTAGGCGATGGCCTCGGTCAGGTTACTATCCAATTGGTTAAGCTGGGCAATTTTGGCATGTACATCTGCTATTGCCTTGGCATCACCTTTGTTTTTCATAAGCTGAGCGGCCTTTTTATAATTTTCAATAGCTCTTGTATAGTTACCCTTCTTTTCTTGACTACCAGCCATTTTCAAAATGGTGTTAATTTTAATATCCAGTGACGCAGAGGATATTTTGTCTCCAACACCCAATGGACCAATTGTTCGTTTCAGAAAGCTTTCTTCTTCCAAACCAATTGAGTCTAGTTTTGAGAGCATTGTCTGGGATAGCTCATAACTTTTTTCATCATCATTGCTAGCGGCCAGCTCAGCACTCCTTAAAAATCGTTCTTCAGCATCATTATACTTTTCCTGATTGTAAAGATCCACACCGTGTTGATAGTAAGCTTGAATTTGATGAATTTGATCACGTTGATTGAGTAAAACATTCCCTTTGTTAAAAATATCTTCCGCTAAGCTCTCTGCTTGTTTAGTGTATTTAGAAGCTTTTTTATCTTTCTGTTTTAGGTAATACTCTCCTATTTTGTTGAGCACTTTTAGTTTATCTAAACCATAGAGTCCTGAAACTTTTTTTTCTAATATTTTAATCTCATCAGCAGAAGCCTGAGCGAACCCTTGGTAAGAAAGAAGGGTCATAAGGAAAATGACAATGTAACGACAACTATCCTGCATACAGATTTTTAATCTTTTTGAGTATCAAAAAACAATCATCAAGGCAAATATATACTCTATATGACGAGCAAAGGTTTTGTTTGATTGTTACAAGAGCCTCATTTCAGATTTAATATAAAGATTAATTACCTCTATATTTTAACCCATTAGTAATTAATAATTTCTATTTTCATAGGATTAACATAACGGTAGTGGTGCTTTTGATAATTGTAATTATTTGAAAACACTGTCCGATTTTACCAACAATAGCCTATGTACACTAAAAGAAACTATGGGTTTTGGATGACCTTCAATTGGTCAAAAAGGCCATTCATTATAGGAACCATTTATGGGCTTTCACTTTGTCTGATCTCTTACTTTTTGGAGCTTCATTTATCAATTCCATGGAGCCCCATAAGCATCATGGGTATAGCTGTGGCGTTTTACTTGGGTTTTAAGAATAATAGTAGCTACGACCGAACGTGGGAGGCAAGAAAAATATGGGGGAGCATAGTCAATAATAGCAGAACATTTGGTGCTGCTACCTTAGCTTTTATCCAGCATGATAATAAAGCTAGCTTTCAAAAAGAAGTGATTTATAGACATGTGGCTTGGCTCACAGCGCTCAGGTATCAATTAAGATTAAGTAGACCATGGGAACATACCGAAAATCGTGTAAAGGTGGCTCATGCTCCAACGACATCAGAAGGAACTAACTTTAATCTAGAAAATGAATTGAGTGCTTATATTTCAAAAGAAGAGCTGAAGCAATTGGAGGGAAAAACAAATAAAGCAACACAAATTCTCAAAATTCAATCAGAGAGATTACAAGAGCTAAGAGATTCAAATGCATTTGAAGATTTTAGACATATGGAGTTCCAT
>CAYGNU010000634.1:0-2835 GCA_964351175.1 uncultured Roseivirgaceae bacterium
ATTGGTCAAAAGCGGCCTGTAAATCGTCACTTAATTTGAAGCTGGAAAATGACGTGTTGAAGCTGGCCGTTATATTATCATACTCTCCAGGGGTTGTTCTAATACTTAAAATATCATTAGAAGTGCTGAACTTCCGAATATCGGACTGAGGACCGTTTATGGTAAATGTTGCAATATTGCTACTCTCCAGTTTTTCTAAGAAATTACTGCCTATCCTATTATAGTTTGGAAGTTGATGTAATATGACCAAATCAAACTTTTTAACATTATTCTTTAAACGCTCAGCATCTTTTTCATTACTTAGGACGAACTGCTCTAATTCATAATTAGCATTGGTTTCTATAGCCGATTTTAGTGCTTTAATATCAGGATGTGGCGCAGCCGCTACAATGGCGATTAGTTCTTTACCCTCTATAACCTCTACATAGGCGTTACTGACATTATTCTGGTAGGTCAATTCATCTTCCTTTCTTTCTACATTAACCGAATAGCGTTGATACCCACTCTCCTTGGCCTCAATGAGAAACTTAACTTCCTGAATTTGATTGTTCGACTTTAGACTAATTATTTGACTCTCAATGGTAGTACTGCCCTTATTAACAGAGACTTTTACCTGTTCATTGTCAAATCCTCGCTGCTGAATCTGAGCTACAATCGGGAACTTATTGCCCTGGTAAGACAGTCGGTTATACAATACAGAAGTTAAGGAAATGTCAGTTTTTGGTAATGTGTCACCAACACCTAATGTATTGATATCAAAATTAAAATTAGCGAAGGCAGGGGACATTCCGAGATTGTAGATTCCATCAGAAACAAGTAATACTCCCCCCAAATTTCTTCCCTCATATTCCGACTTAATATCATTCAGCAGCCCTGTAATATTGGTAGACTGACTATTGAAATCAATGTCCCTAGAATCACTTCTTCCATCCAGATTCCAAAATTCAACCTTATAGTCCTGATCTTGTAGTTCTTGAGACAGCTGATTAAGATTATTCTGAAGAGCTTGTAGCTGAAGACTATCTCGCACTTCTGTCAGAGATTTGGAATTATCAACAGCTATAATATAAGTGGCTTTTTCAGTATTATTCTGCAGCTGTTTCAAAATAGGAGAAACCAATAAAGCCGCTATAGCGAATACTACAATAGCTCGAACCGCAAAAAGAACTTTATTGACCATTGAACTCCAAGGTCCCTTCTTCTGATAAAGTAAAAAGGCATATCCAATGGCAGCTATAACACAGATGAAAAGTAAAGCTGGAGAATATTCAAAAATCAGTTCAGGACGCTGCATGCTTATCTAAAAATGGGCGTTTTTCAATTAACGGCAATATGCACATTAAGATATACAGCAACAAAATAATTACGTTGTACGGTGGCATTTTTTTACTGACAACACTAATTTGGAAGTAGTCAGAAAGAATTTTTCAACGCTTTGCTAACAAATATCTTGACTAATACCCGTACTTATCCTTCCACAGAATTTTCAACCTTTTGCGTAACTCTTCTTCACGAGCATTTTTACCAGGATCATATAATTTATGGTTCTTGATCTGATCGGGCATAAATTCAAAGTCAACAAAATTACCATCATAATTATGCGCATACTGGTAGCCTTTACCGTACCCCTCATCCTTCATCAGTTTGGTCGGAGCATTTCTGATTGCCATCGGTACTTGCAGATCACCAGTCTCCCGGACTAACGCCTGCGCTTTATTGATAGCCATATAACTGGCATTACTTTTTGCTGAACATGCGAGATAAGTCACACATTGTGAAAGTATAATTCTAGCCTCAGGATAGCCAATAATATTGACCGCCTGAAAGGCATTATTCGCAATCACCAAAGCCGTAGGATTTGCATTGCCAATATCTTCTGACGCCAATATCAGCAACCTTCTCGCTATAAATTTAACATCTTCACCACCCTCAATCATTCTGGCCAAATAATACACTGCCGCATTAGGATCGCTGCCGCGGATCGATTTAATGAAAGCCGAGATGATATCATAATGCTGCTCACCTGACTTATCGTAAATAGCTACACGCTGTTGCGCAATATCAATAACCGCTTCATCGGTAATTACGGGTTTATCACCTAAAGAATCAGTAACTAGGTCAAGCAAATTAAGCAGCTTGCGGGCGTCTCCACCTGAGATAGTGAGCACTGCTTTGTGTTCCTTTATGGTGATATTTTTCTGCTGTAGCTTTTTGTCGTTTTTTATGACCGTATTAATTAGGCCTAATAAATCCTCTTCAGTCAGTGCTTTTAAAGTATACACCTGACATCTGGACAATAAAGCCGAATTGACTTCAAAAGAGGGGTTTTCCGTAGTCGCGCCAATGAGTGTAATCGTTCCTTTTTCAACCGCTCCTAACAAGGCATCTTGCTGCGATTTATTAAAACGATGAATCTCATCGATAAACAAAATGGTTTTTGATTGTCGCTTGGCCTTGTCAATCACGTCACGCACATCCTTTACCCCGGCACTAACGGCACTCAAAGTATAAAATGGTGATTTGACATGATTGGCAATGATATTAGCAATGGTAGTTTTGCCAACCCCGGGAGGTCCCCACAAAATCATTGAAGGAATAACGCCTGATAAAATGGTCTTTCTCAGTATTCCCTTTTCACCCACCAAATGTTGCTGACCGATAAGCTGGTCAATATTGGTAGGTCGCATGCGCTCGGCAAGGGGTAAATTGAGTTCGAACATAGGCTTAATTATTAATTGCTAAGGTATCAAATTAAGGGTTTATTGTGATAGTTTTGACCGTGCCAAAAATCAAAGTTCATAGTGCCCTGTTTCTTGTCGCTGTGATCTATGGCGC
>CAYGNU010000635.1:0-2831 GCA_964351175.1 uncultured Roseivirgaceae bacterium
CTATGGAAGTAGGGGTAAAAGCCTCAATTTCTGAAATAAAATTTAATAAGCCTGATTCCGCATTTCTTCCAAAAACAACAAGATTACCTGATCTTTCATTAGCAACCAGAAGAAATTTATCATCAGGAGATAGTGCAAAATTGCGAGGCCAATCTCCTTTTGAAGATTCGTATCCTAGTGAGGATAGTTCTCCACTATCTTGATCGATTGAAAATATGGCGATTGTATTTGGGCCTCTGTTAGAAGCATAAAGAAACTTTCCGTCTTTAGAAATATGAATATCAGCACTTTGATTGTGTCCTTCAAATCCTAATGGCAGAGCGCTTACTGTTGATAATATTTTATAAATACCATCATCTTCAACTATCTGAGAAATGGTGCCATTAAGTTCATTCATAACATAAAGCCAACTTTCTGTAGGATGAAAAGCCAAATGTCTCGGTCCTGCGCCACCGGCCATCTTAAGCGTCTTTTGTTCCGAGTATTGAAACTTATCATTTACTATTTTTGAAAACCATAATTCGTTGGAGCCAAGATCGACAGATATGACCTTGTCATTTTTAAACCAAGCCGAATGCGCATGAGGACCTTCTTGTCGATCTGTAGTATCCATACCTTCATGCTGTTGTAGATCCAAGAGTGGATGAATTTCTCCTTTTTCATTGAGTTTTGATAGAGCAACATTTCCACTTGAGTAATTAGCAGCAAGTATCATGTTATTTACATTGGTAGTGATAAAGCATGGATGCATTCCATTTGTAGAAGTACGGTTGATTTTAATTAACGTATCTTCTTTAACTCTATAAGACTCCATAGTCCCTTCTTCATTTTCATTAACAGCTAGTAAATATTTGTTATCTGCGGTCAGCGTAATAAAAGAAGGGTTTTCAGTTTTTGCAGACAAGCCAAGGTTGCTCATTTGTCCAGAAGCGTCCATAGTGAATTTGTAAATGCCTTCACTTTTGTCAGCAGTATAAGTGCCGAGATAAAATGTATACGCTGGAGCTTTTTGAGTTTCTTCTTTAGTTTCTTTTGTCATCTTTTTACAGCTCGAAATAGTGCAAAGAATTATAGTTAGGAGATATAGATTTTTGATCATTATGAACTTGAGGATTATTTGAAAAATCCAAGTTATAAATTTTAGCCGACATCCTATTAATGCTTTTAAAGTCGAAATGACTCATTTCTAAATAAAGTGATAGGCAGGGTAACACTTAACCAAAATGCAAACGGTTGCGGTATAAATTTTACAAAGCAATCGTATGAATTCTTACTTTTTACCAAATAGTTTTAATAAATTAAGTTTCTAAACTGAATTATCCAGAAAAATTATATCAATGAAAAACGAAAAACCTAATAAGGAGCAACTTAGTAGAAGAACATTTATTAAGAATTCAGGAATACTTGCTGCTGGTGTTACTATAGTACCGAGCAATGTAGTTTCTGGTCTTGGTTATGTTGCGCCAAGTGACAAGTTGAATATTGCAGGTATTGGTGTCGGTGGTATTGGCCGTTCTAACTTAAGAAATATGAATACCCAAAACATTGTTGCTTTGGCAGATGTGGATTGGGACTATTCAAACAAAACATTTAACGATTATCCAAAGGCTAAAAAGTATAAGGATTATCGCAAGATGCTTACTGAAATGGATAAGGATATTGATGCAGTTATGATTGGCACTCCTGACCATACGCACTATGTAGCAACCGCAGATTCTATGCGTGCCGGTAAGCACGTTTATTGTCAAAAGCCATTAACGCATTCAGTTTATGAGTCTCGCATGCTTACTAAATTGGCCAAAGAAACTGGTGTTGCCACTCAAATGGGTAATCAGGGTAACTCTAGTGACGACATGCGTAAAGTATGTGAGTGGATTTGGAATGGTGAAATAGGTGAAGTAACTAAAGTTGATGCATGGACAGACAGACCTATTTGGCCACAAGGACTCGAGAGACCAACAGAAAAGGTAGCCATACCTGATACATTAGATTGGGAGTTGTTTTTAGGACCAGCAGAGTTTAGACCTTACCATCCATCTTATACTCCTTGGAACTGGAGAGCATTCTGGGACTTTGGAACTGGAGCATTGGGCGATATGGCTTGTCATATTATGGATCCAGTATATAAGGCATTGGAGTTAGGTTATCCTTATGCGTTTGAAGCTACTTCTTCTCAGGTGAATACAGAAAGTGCACCAATAGCAGAAAAAGTAACTTATTACTTTAATGCAAGACCTAAGAAAGGTAAAATAAATATGCCTGCAGTTGAATTCAACTGGTTTGATGGTGGGTTGAAGCCTAACAGACCTGAAGGTTTGAAGCCAGGTATGTACCCTGGAGACCAAATGGGATGGGGTGGAGCTATATTCTATGGTACTAAAGGAACGCTTATTTGTGGAACTTACGCCATGGAACCATTCATTATTGGAAGAGAAGATAACCCTCCGGCAACAACTGGTGAGTTAAGAAGAATACCAAAAGCTATGGAAGGTGGTCACGAAATGGATTGGGTAAGGGCTTCTAAAGAGAAGGCCAAAGATAGAGTGGAAGCTAGTTCTGACTTTAGCTATGCTGGTCCATTAAATGAAGTGGTTGTTGCAGGTAATCTTGCAGTAAGATTGCAAGATCTTAGAAGAAGACTAGATTGGGACGCGGAAAATATGAAGATCACTAACATTGGAGACAGTGAAGAGATTAGAATTGTATCTTCTGACAAGTTTGAAGTTATTGATGGTAATCCAAGGTTTGATACTAAGTACGCAACTATTAATGCGAAGCAAGCTGCTGAAAGCTATATTAAGAGAGTTTACAGAGAAGGCTGGAAATATTAA
>CAYGNU010000636.1:0-2824 GCA_964351175.1 uncultured Roseivirgaceae bacterium
CTTTTTACCAATGAAGGACTTCCAAGTGTATTGAAAAGTAAACATCTAGTTTGTCTTACAACTGATGATAATAATCACCTTTGGGTGCTTACCAACGAAGATGGAGTTTATGAAGTATTTCAAAATACAATACTTAATCACTTCACAAAAGAAGGAGGATTGCTGAGTAATAAAAACACCTTTATAAAAAATGATAAAGGTAAGATCTACATTGGTGGATCTAATGGTTTGAATATTATTAACGATGGAAAGGTTTCATCAATAACAGTAGACCAAGCGGTCAAAAGTAATACCATAATTTCAACTACCATGAGTGATAATGGTTGGTTATGGATTGGAAGTTATAATGGCTTTTGCAGGTTTAAAAATGATAAGGTAGAATATTTTTCAGATCAACATCCCATTTCTGGTAGGGATATTACGTCACTATTAGAAGATAGAGAGGGTAATATTTGGGCGTCTACTTATAGGGGCGGATTATTTAAGTTTTGGGAAGGAAAGTTTACCAATTACTGTGATTATACTTTAGGACCAACCGAACCTTATACGGTTCATTCAATCATACAAAAAACAGATAAAGACTATATTCTGGTATATGAAGAAGGGGTAAGTGAGATAAATACGGAAACTAATGTTCTCAAACATTTTGATGACAATTTGAAGGAAGTTTATAGTAAACTAAAAACTGGTATTATAAGTAGCGATGGCACTTTCTATGTCGGATCACAGCGCGGCATAATTGTCTATAGAAATAAAAACTATAAAATTTTAACAACTGCTAATGGATTGGTCGATGATAATGTAAGAGTATTATTCGAAGATTCTCAACAACGAATTTGGGTAGGAACCCTCAATGGTATTACTGTTCTTGATATTAAGAATAACACTAACTTTAACCTCACTTCTTCTGATGGGCTGAGTCATCAATATATTATGAGTATTAGTGAAGATGAAAAAGGTAATTTTTGGATAGGAACAAGAAGTGGATTGGATTATTATGATCATGGAAAATTCACCAATTATAATTATGAAGATGGCCTTGTCGGGGATTTTGTTTTCAAAACATATCAAGGAAAAGACAATACTTTATGGGTGTTAGGAAATGCCGGCCTTACACGTTTTAAAAATGGCCAGTTTAAGACCATAACAACCAAGAATGGTTTAAATAGTAATACAATATTTCAAATACTCGAAGATGATGATGGATATTTTTGGTTTACGACCAATCAAAAGAATGTCAGTGTATTTAAGGTCCTCCGATCTGAATTGAATGACTTCTGCGATGGAAAAATTGAATCAGTCAACTCTATTGCATATGATCGTAGTGATGGGATAAAGGCCGCTGCGGCTACTTCTTCCGCTACAAGTCTTAAAGCAAAGGATGGAAAATTATGGTTTGCTACGCAATTTGGTGCAGAAGTGATTGATCCTAATCAAATCAAAGTCAATACAATTATACCCCCCGTCTCAATTGAATTTTTTAAGGTCAATGATGTACCTATATCAATGGCTAATAATATTGTAGTACCCGCTGGAAGAAATAGGGTTTCAATTGATTTTGCCAGTCTTAGTTACCGTCATCCTTCAAAAAATCAATATAAGTATAAACTTGAAGGTTATGATGAAGACTGGATCATCTCCAAAGGAGAGCGTGAAACAAGTTATACTAACTTGTCCTACGGAGACTATTCATTCAAAGTAATGGCATCTAACAATGATAAAGTCTGGAATGAAGAAGGTGCAAGCTTCAAGTTTACTATTGAACCAGCTTACTATCAAACCTACTGGTTTATAATCCTATGTATTTTAAGTGCTTTAGGAGCTGTTGTACTAGTGTATAACATTAGGGTGTCATCATTGAAAAAAACCAGTGTCAGACTTGAAAACTTGGTGGCTGAGCGTACTTCAGAGATACTTCATAAAAAGGAAGAAATTGAATCACAAAATGAAGAAATAGATGCGCAAAGATTACAGATTGAAAAGCAGCATAATGAACTGAAGAAAGTGAATTCTCATCTTGAGGAAATCGTGGAGCAGCGCACCCGTGAGTTAAAGGAGACTTATGGTGAGTTATTAGATGTTAATAAAGAACTTGATACTTTTATTTACCGTTCTGTACATGATATTCGGGGACCTATAGCAAGACTCCAGGGGTTAAGTCATCTCATTAAAATTCAGACCAATGACAGTAATGTTTTGAATTTGGTGGGTCTGCTGAACGATACTGCTGACGAAATGAATGATATATTCTATAGGCTCATCAATATTGTTAGACTCAAAACTTCTGACTTAATTTTCAGCAAAGTTAGCATCGAAATTGCAATCAATAATGCTCTTAATAAATTCAAGAAATCTCCTTTAAGGGATCTTTATAATATCACTATTAATACTTCTGAAAGTTTAAGTTTGGTGAGTAACCAAGAAACATTGGAGATCATATTTTGCCAGCTATTCGATAATGCTATAAAATTTAAGCAGCCAGATAAGAAAGCTGAGATTTTGATATCAGGATATAGGGAGGATGAAGGAAACGTCATTATTAACATTTCAGATAAAGGTATAGGTATTAGAGAAGACCAGGTTGAGCTAATATATGACATGTTTTATGTTGGCAATGACAATGTGAGTAGTGCCGGACTTGGGCTTTATACAGTCAGAACGGCAACCAAGATTTTGAAAAGTAACATTCAACTGACTCATAACGCATTAATTGATGGCCAGACCACATTTAAGCTTACACTTTCTGATCATTCTAAGTACTGATTAAGTTTTTAAAATCTACAGTTGCTCTAGTGATAAGTCAATAGTTAAACATGTATTATGT
>CAYGNU010000637.1:0-2822 GCA_964351175.1 uncultured Roseivirgaceae bacterium
TCCATTTAAAGTAATTTGCTTGATGGATTCCTTCTCTGCGGCACAATTCAGCAATACTTACTTCACCACGGATTCCTTCGATCACGATTCTGATCTTTTCTTCGGAACTGTATGCTTTGCGTGTTTTTCTTTTCAGTTCACTGATTAATGAACCTGCTGTTTGCTTTTTTCTCATTATGATTAAATTTAAGTGTTTATTTGATTTTAAACACTCTCTTAAAATTTAACCTAAAAGAGTTCACTTTTTGCTGACGTCAAACATCTAATGTATTCCATTAAGAATATTTAAAATAAACTTTGTATATATTAAATTTATAGTAAATTAAAAAACAATTAGTTAGATTCATAGAGTTAAAATAATTATTTACTTAATACTTTACTATTATGAAAAAGCTAAGTTTAATTCTTTCCTTATCCTTCATTTATGGAATATCGTATTCACAAGACATCATCATTGACAATTCTACAGATTGCTATTATCATTTTGATGTTGGAGATGTAGCCGCGGCCTGCAATGGTGATATCAATGGACCTATGGACTCCCCTCCCGGAACAGTTCAAACCTATGACATGATGAGTATGGTTGGATTTACCGGTCCTTCCGATATCGGCAATATTTACGTCACAAAATCTGATGATGGTTCCTATCACGATGTTGACTTTGGATGTGGTAGTGCTTCATCACCAGCATTAGTCTCAGGAGGAACGACTCAATGTCTATCAACTAATGTTTATGTATCTTGGTCGGTATGCGGGAGTGATTTTTGCATCGATATTTATTTTTAATTAATTATCTTTAGTGGATGAAGTTTAGTTTAGTTTATTTGACACCCTTCATTTTACTGCTATTCTGCACATTGGACTTAGTCAATGCGCAGAATTTAGTTTTTAAGCAGAAGATCGTACCTATGGATACGGTGGTGGATAGGTTTGGGCAATCGATGGATTTTGAAAGTTCAGGTTTTGTGGTAGGAAGTATCAATGGATCAGATGCTAATGGCAAAAATGAAACAACCAATGCTGGCGCAGTTTTCGTGTATTTTAACACAGGTGATGAATGGTCATTGGATCAAAAAATTGTTGGTCCATTACGCGCCCCTCGAGATTTTTTTGGCAACGCTGTTAAATTATCTTTAAATGAGCTATTTGTAGGGGCCTATCAAAAGGATGAGTTTATTTCTCCATCTTCTCAAATGCTAGACGTAGGGTCAGCCTATTTTTTAGAGTTTGATACCGGATCATGGGTCTTAAAACAAACAATAATGTCTTCAGACAGGAGGCCCAGAGATCAATTTGGGTGGAGTATAGACAGGATTAATGAAAAATTAGTTATTAGTGCAATAGGAAATAACTTTGATGAGAATGGTAATGATTCAATCAAAGGTGCTGGGGCAGTCTATTATTTCACCAAACAAGGAAGTTCCTGGAATGAAAAACAAAAAATTGTTGCTGCAGATCGAAATACCGGAGGTATAGGTTTCGGAAGAGGTGTATATTTTTATGAAAACTCAGGGGTGGATGAATTATTTATTAGTAGCGGATCATATACTGATGAGAATGGAAATAATTCAATCCCCTTTAGCGGTGCAGTATATTATTATAAATTAAATGGCTCAGGAAATTGGGTCTTGGAACAAAAAATTGTTGCATCAGACAGAATGCAAACCTCCCAATTTGGATTTAACTTTCAAGTCACCTCAAATGGTAAATATCTTTTTGTTGGTGCAAATTCCACAACTGATGCTAATGGGTCAAATACTCTCATAGGAGCAGGAGCAGTCTATGTATTTAGAAAGAACAGTCAAGGTAAGTGGCAGGAAATCCAAAAAATTACTTCCCCACACCGACAAAAGGATGCGTTTTTTGGAACAAGTATTTCAGTTTCTGACTCCCTGCTTGCAGTGGGATCTCCTGGAGATAACACTGATGCCAACAATATGAATAATTTAAATCAATCAGGTGCGCTTTACTTCTTCAAAATTGATAAAAGCGAGAATTGGAATTTCTTTTCCAAATTAGTTCCTCCTGATAGGAGTGATTTAGCCAAATTTGGTTTTAAAACCGAAATTCTATACAATTTATTGGTAACTACGGCACACTCAGATAAATCAGGGACGAATAATCAGATGGGTTCTGTATACTATTACTACATCGATACAAATACTGGTATTGGAATTTATGAACTTGCAAATGCAAATGACGTAGCAATTTATCCAAATCCCACTTCGGATGTTATCAATTTTGGTTCGGTCTTTCCGCTCGAAGGGGTTGAAATTTTCGATTCTAATGGAATGATAGTTCAAATAGATTCTTTCACTAGTGCAAAAGGGGAAAGAAAGCTAGATATCAGAAGTTTGTCAAGTGGCCTTTATTTTGCAAAAATCACAGGCCAACGAGGAAGTTCTATTGTAAAGAGCTTTATTAAGAACTGATTATTCAATGAAGTTTTATTACTCGTAATAGACCTAGTATCAATAATCCACCTAACAGCCAACATAGAATATTCACGGCCTTTTTGAAACTCCATTTCTTAATCTTTAGGGCAGGGAACAAGCTTTTCAACCTCGATGCGCCTTGTGCGATAAATCGTATCGGATTTGCACTCTGCAGAGAGATAAACCGTGTCATTTTTAACAAGGATGCTGGCTTTAATGCGGTCCCTACTGAGCTTAGTTTTCTACTACCCCCGGTTGCGCCGGGTTTTACCCGGTGCCTTGTTAGCTATTAAGATTTAGCCAGCATGACCTGCTGTGCAGGTCAAAATCATTTTTCGAATGATCCTTACTATTACAATTGTAATTCAATAATATCAACTATTCAAA
>CAYGNU010000638.1:0-2807 GCA_964351175.1 uncultured Roseivirgaceae bacterium
GTGTACATCTTCCGTCACCTCTGAAGTTTCTGGAGGTAATCCCCATGACATAAGTTTTACCACAGCTTCTGAGGGAGTTTATAACTACTATTTCATTATAACCGACCTTGTTCCCAATCCAACGGCTTGTATTGGACCTATAACTTATTATGAAGACAGAACCGCTCCTGTTGATCCCCTATCAATTTCCATGTCTTCTCCAAATGATGGCGATAGCTCCAGTGATTCAACACCTCAATTTGATGGAACCGTAAACACAGCGGAGGAAGGCACAACCATAACGATTTATAAAGATGCTGCCTGTTCTGAAGATATCGGTTCAGGAACAGTATCAAGTGGAACATTTACGGTTTTAGGAAGTCTTGCGCTTGATGGCTCTGATAACGGTCTCAATCAATTCTACCTATTACAAACCGATCAAGCTGGCAATGTGGGAACCTGCTATGATTCTGGTTTGAGTTACACATTAGGTGGCGGAGGTTTGGCCACCCTTCCTAAGCTTGCTATGGTAGGAAGTGGGAGTACTTCAAGCTTAATATCACTGGATAATGCAAATCAAATAACTCTTTATAGAATTGCAGCTCCCACCGTTCCAGTAGATTTGGGAACTCATCAAAAAGGTGACATCATAACTTTCAGTAGCGATCAAGGAGACCGTTTAGAAAGTACCGGCGCAACTTATGTGGTTACCCAAGGTTTTGGTACTGCTCCTTGGGGATCCGAAGCTTATGCAGGAACTGTTTTTTCGTCATATCAATATCGTTACAATGAAAACGACCCTAAATTAATTGTTGCAGCGGTTACGGCCGATGCTTTTGTTCAAGTCAAACAAGATACCTCAAATCCTGCTGATGGAATTATGGAAGTTGTAGACTTTGCTTTTGTAACTAAAAATACTATTCATGAATTCACTCTCATTGGTAACGACTCTAACCAAACAGGTTGGAAGGACGGTCGACCATATCAAATAGTCAGCGATGAGAATATTAACGTCTACACAGTTTCAAGCTCGGGAGGTGGCTATGACAAAGATGCTCGAGTTTTAACCCCCGCTTCAGATGAAATAATTGGATTTACTTTCTATGTAACATCAATAGAAGATAACACCAATGTTACGAGTTATAAGAATAGAGCAAGCGGAGTATTGAGTAATGCTGATTTAGATGCAAATGAAGTTATGGATAACGGGCGAGCAAGGAAAAACTCACCCATGGTTAGAGACGCTGCTTATGTGGTTAGCAATGACCCAAGCAAACCTGTTTCAATGCTTCAAATTGCCGATAACGATGGAACCAATGCAACTCCGAGCTTACCAGTAAGTATGATGTCAACAGTCTATGGAATTCCCAGACAAGCTGATTATGTCGCGATCATCGCCCAATCAGCTATTACCGTAGACGTTTACTCGCCAGGTTATGTCTATGATGAAACAATAACGTTATGGAAAGATGGAAGTGCAAATGCGCTAGCTCCATACTCTTATTACTACCGTGTTGGTAACACTCCTCCAGGAAACTGGACCAATGGAGCTGATGTACCAGCTGGAACAATTTTTGAATGTTCTGCTCCTTGCTATATGATTTATGACGATGAAGGAGCAGGAGCTGACCGAGACGAAACTTTAATGATGGGGTACACACCATGAATGAAACTGTTTTTGAACTACAAGAGTTTTTTAAAATCCACAATTTTACAGAAAAGGAAATTGAAATCATTCAATGCTTATTAGCAGATAAATACGATGAGTTTTTTATTTTAAACAAATTAAATATTAAGAAGAACACTTATAACAACCATCTTAAAAAAATCTACCTAAAGGCGGCTGTGAAAGGAAAATTTGAGCTCATAAAAAAGATACTTTATTTCCTGAATGACCCTATTAACCAAATGTCTACCACTTTACCAAAAATTTTAATTATCGATGACAATGAAGATATCTGCAAACTGTTAACATCTCACTTTTCTCAGGGAAGATATGATTGCCAATATCTTACAGATTGCAAAAATATTCTAGAAACGGTTCTCGGTATCTATCCAGATATCATCGTAATGGATATCAATATGCCCAATAATGATGGTGTTGAGCTGATAAAAAAACTAAGAGAAAAATGTCCTGTTCGCCCTTACGTGATTTTTATTACAGGAGGATCAAAATATTCAGATCAAGAACTTTACAATGATGGAGCTGCTTACTTACTTCATAAGCCTTTTGATCTCAATGATTTACAGAAAAACGTTGACCAAATACTGTCTCTTTTTAGTCAAAACAAACTAAACTATAAAAATCTTGATCGCTATAGTTTTAAAGACATCGAACCTGGTCGAGGAGGATGTTTTATTCAGGGTGAAAGCTTAAATTGCTTTAAGGGAAAAAGTTTAAATACAGGACAACGATTTCTTATGGACCTACCTCTTGTCAAGGATGATTACAACAAGTCATTAATAGCAGAAATAGCCTGGTCCAGACCAGTGGCACAAGAAAGTCTTAAGGCCGGAGTCGGCATTCGCTACTTAAACTTTCCCAAAGAAAGTTTTTTAAAGTATCACGAAAAATTAATGCAAAAAGGAATAATTAGCTTTATTCCGCTAGGAAGGAACTGAGTACTAACTTGAGGTTATGAGAGATGTATAGATCTATAAGAAATCTACATTTACTTATTTTTTTTCTTCCCTTACTTGTTCACGCCGGTCAAAAAGAAGTTAGTTTTTATTATAGTGAAAGCCATTCTTCACAAGCTAAAATTTACAAGGTAAAGAATGGAGAATCTCTCAATCTTATTTTTGAAAAAAAACTAGAAGCTTATAGT
>CAYGNU010000639.1:0-2802 GCA_964351175.1 uncultured Roseivirgaceae bacterium
AATCAGTTTCAATTATTGACAGACCAGATGCTCCGCAGTCTACCATCATGATGGGTCTACCTGTTATTGATCCTTCAAACCCAGATTGGATTGCATTATCTGTAACCAATTCATTATTGGGCGGTTCCTTTGGTTCCAGAATTACCAAAAACATTAGAGAAGATAAGGGTTATACCTATTCACCAGGAAGCTCGGTTACATCAAATTATAAATCAGCGATATGGTATGAGGCCGCTGATGTTACAACTGCAGATACAGGGCCCTCTTTAAGAGAAATCACAAAGGAGATTTACATTTTACAAAATGAGGCTCCTTCGAAAGAAGAGCTGGAAGGAATTCAAAATTATAATGCTGGCATATTTGTCTTGCAGAATTCTACCCCTGGTGGAATTATTGGGCAGATGGTAAATATGGATGTTCATGAATTGGATGATTCATATCTTACAAATTATGTTAAAAACATCTATGCGGTAACTCCTGAGAAAGTACAGGAAATGACAAAAAAGTATATCGACCCTGAAAAGATGTCACTAGTGCTCGTAGGTGACAAGAAAATTATTGAAAAACAGATTGAAGAATATAATAGAAAAGAAGAAGGCTATTAAACTTTTGAATTGACATTAAAATTGAAACCTGTGGGGCTTACTCCACAGGTTTTTTTATTCATCTTCTGTCTTCAGTTTTTTTCTAAACATTCTTTTAGATTTAAATTTCAATATTACTCGCCCATAACCTACAAACATTTATCTTTTCACGCCAACTTTAAACCAACATTACAATTCGCTGTTTAAAAAACATGAAATATTGGTTTGCTTTAATACTTATAGCCGCTTCTTCTTGTGCGCCTAATCTAACATTTGATTATGATGTGTTTAATGAACAAGCTGTTCCTTCTGTAGACGAGGCTCCACATCCTAATAACTCATTAGAGTGGTGGTACTATACAGGATTACTAAAAGACACCGCTACCATGGAAAGTTTTGGGGTAGAATTTGTCGTTTTTCATTTTAACATTAATGGCAAAAAAGAACGTTTAATGACCAATGTAGCATTGACCGATGTAAGTAACAATGAATTTCATTACAGTCATACCTTAGGGAAACTTGAAGATAAAATTGAAGCCACTTTGCCCCTCAATTTTGAGGTTAAAGAAAAAGGCAAATCGGTGCAACTAACTGGTGGTTTGGGGAATTATACTTTGGCTACAACTGCTAAAAACAAGGACAATGACTTTGGCTATAAATTAAACCTAAATACCCAAAAAGAGGTGCTGTTACATGGTGATGGAACTGGTTATGAAAACTATGGCGATTGGGCTAAAGCCGGATATTACAGTTATACTGATTTGGAAACTATAGGTACAATCTGGCTGAATGGAAAAGAGCATGCTGTAAAAGGAAAAATGTGGTATGATCGCCAATGGAATTGTGCTAATGTTTTGAGCATGCGCAATGCTGGTTGGGATTGGATGAGTATTACTCTAAACGAAACAAAGGAGCAACTCATGCTTTACAGACTGCGAGTAAATGCTGAAGAACATGTCTATGGAGGTACTTAACTCCATAATGATGGTTCCATAGAATATCTCACACAAGAAAACATCCAAATGAAAGAGCTGAGTTATTATGATAGTCCACTTTCCAAAGACCGCTACCCAACCAAACTAGCCATTAGTATACCGCATAAAAAAATTGACCTTGAGGTTAGTGCCATCATGGATCAGCAAGAATTAGAGATAAAGATTCTTCCTTTTCTAAAGATGCACTATTGGGAAGGATTATGTGCTGTTACTGGCACTTCCTCAGGTAAACCAGTGAACGGTATATCTTATTTGGAAATTACCAACCCACAAAATAAGAAGCAGCCTTAATATCGCAACGAATAAAAACCCAAGGAATACTTCTTGTCAGTTGTTTCCAAAATTGTAAATTTATTCATGTCATGAACATGATTTGCTGCAGCATATCATCAATTAATAAGGATAAATCGGATCATCTTGGAAAACTTACCAAATTATATCGGCCTCACATTCATTGCAATCACAACAATAACTGTTGCACTTTTCTATAAGGCTACTAATAAAAACAAAGTCGCCATTACTTATGTTGTCGCTCTTGCCGCATCTATTGGTTTTTTAAGCTCTAAAGGCTTTTTTCTTGATAACTTCAGCCTGCCACCTCGGTTTATACTATTAATTGCACCAACCATTATTGTAATCTTTATTACCTTCCTAACCAAAAAAGGCCGAGCCTTTATAGACAGTATCGATCTGGAAATGTATGGGTATTTACATACAATAAGGGTAGCGGTGGAGATTGTGCTTCTTTGGCTTTCAATGCACTTGTTTATTCCTGAATCTATGACCTTTGAAGGGAGAAATTTTGATATCCTTTCGGGGCTTTCAGCTCCGTTAATTGCATTTTATGGGTTTAGGAAAAACAAATTATCTAATAGAAGTCTGCTAGTCTGGAATATTGTATGTCTCCTTTTAGTCTTGCAAGTCGTGATAACGGGCATTTTATCGGTTCCTTCTTCCTTTCAGCAACTCTCCTTCGATCAACCAAATTTGGCAGTACTATATTTTCCTTTTGTTTGGCTTCCATCTATTGTTGTGCCTATTGTAATCTTTGGACATTTGGTAGGAATAAGAAAAGCCCTGTTAAAATAATACTGGCAAATCACCTTAGCAAACGTTTTCGAAAGTTATAATTTTTACTTTTTTATTATTTATTGTTGGATACAAAAAATTAAATAGGATATTTACCACAGTAATGAATTCGACAAAAACATATACAACATATT
>CAYGNU010000640.1:0-2771 GCA_964351175.1 uncultured Roseivirgaceae bacterium
TTTTTTATTACGTTAGTTTTTTTTGGGTCTTTGATAATTTCTTGAGGCATGGTTGTTAATTATATCTGCATTATATAGTTGTATTATAAGTCGAATTTCAAACTAATCCCTTTAATAATTTCGGTTATTATCGGAACGATTATTCTTCAGTTGGTAATAAAAAATTTTGGATAAAGAAGATGTTTTCAATCCTCAGATTACCAAAGAAGAATTCTAGTTCTTCCCCCTTGGTCAGTGACTCTCAGACCATTTTGGTAGGCTTGTTCTGAGTGCCACAGAACTTGGTAGACTACCCTTTAAGATTCATCGGATGACTGTCTTTCATAAAGCATATAGTCATCCTATGAGTTGAGATAAGCCTTACAGCTCCAACTTCATCATAATATCGGTCTGGTCATCATCGCCAATGGTGAAAGTGTGTGTGCCAAAGGCTTTATACCCACACTTTTCATAAAATTCAATGGCCTTGGGGTTCTCTTCCCATACGCCCAACCAAAGAAAAGGGGCCTGATGTGCTTTTGCTACTTCAATAGCTTTATCCATAAATGCTGTACCAACGCGCTGTCCTTGATACTTCTTTAGAATATAAATGCGTTCTATTTCAAATGCAGTACTTTCTGTTTCTTCAGTTTGTGCATTCCCGGTATTTAATTTTAGAAATCCTGCATACTCTCCATTTTTCTTACTTAGGTAGAAAAAGGAATTTGGATTATTTAATTCAGACCGTATCTGTTCAGGATTAAAATGAGCATCTAAATATTGTATGAGATTGTTGATGGCGTTATCATGAGCATAAGTCTGAACAAAAGTATTTCTCCCTAGTTCCACTAGAGCATTCAAATGTTCATTAGTAGCTGAAATGATATGAAGCGAGTCATTAGTCACAATTTAATAACCGCTTATTCAAAAATGCTTAAGTTTTATGCTTATTTCTACTTGTTCTCCACTTAATTGAACATTACACTCTTCAAATGAAGGGGGTCCAAATTTGCCCATTTTATTGTTAGAGAAGCCGAAGCCTTCTGTTGGTATACCGAAGAAGTTTTTATCTAATTTCCCATTGGAGTTTTGATCGTGTATAACACTTACTGAATAACTGCCTTTTGGTAAATTATTGAAGACAGCTTTGGCATTACCATCATCACTTATTGTTACTTTCTGATTAACATACTCCTTATTGAGAAAGTCAGATTCGTTATCAAAAATTGCTATTATCATTACTCCTTTGGCCTCCTTAATACCTTCAATAGCAACAATCAATTTGCCATTATCAGTAGATTTTAATGGGTTTTGAACCAAAAATAGAAATAGGAGTATAGAAATTAATTTCATGTTTATAATTTATAAATCTGCATGTAATATCTCCGGGCCTTGATTAATGATAACGTGCACATTACCATTTTCTGGTATTTCCAAAGAACCTTTTCTTCCTAATAAGTTTATAATCTTGTCATTTAACTTTACCACACGGTCAATGAAGTAATTATTGCCGGATTCTACAGGTGTTACTGCCGTCAATGTTCCATCATTGGCAAACCGTGCGGCAAAGGCGTTGGTCTGTCCGGTATTAATTCTGGTTCTATAAGTTTTACCATCTGTATCTTTTAATTCGGCATAGTTTCCAATTAACAAGAACCCTTTACCAAGGTTTGCCAAATCAATAATATTTCCTGTAAAGGTAAATGACTGCGACCATAAGATATCCCCAAGTATGTTAATGCTAGATAATGTGGTTTCTTGCTGCTCTTTATAGTTCTGTTCAAAGGATGCTCCCTTATGAGCAAAAATAAATGCATTTTTAGATTCTACGTACTGCATCTGTCTTGGAAACCATGAAGTGTCTAACGACTTAGTAAATATTTCTTCACCGTTTTCATTTAAGTAAAAAAGGACGTTTTTAATCCCTAAATCATTTTTAGATCTTAAGAGTATTGCACAGCCTTCAGGAGTTATAGCAATATCACCGATGTCATTAATTGTAGCTGAACTATTATCTTCCGTGATAGAAAATTCCTTGTACCACTTCACTCTTAGTTTTTCATCCGTTTTGGCTACAAAAATGTTAGTATGGCCAGGCTTTCTATTCATTTTATTGAGCCCTACTAAATAGTGACTACCATCAGTGCTCACTTCAGTATGTGTAGTCACAATGGCAGTCGAAATTGAATCACCGTTAGTAGGAATCGCCTTTGTAGGTATTTTAAGGTTTTTATAAGTAATAAATTCATTTGTACTAGAGGCTTCATTTTTCAATATATTAACCATCATTTCTGAAACTGCTTTACCTGAAGCATCTTTAATAATTTTTTGTTCTGATGATATAAATTGAATCATTCCTCCTTCTCCGTTATAGTGTGTTTGGAAATAGGACGGGTACTTGCTGATATTTTCAGTAGTCAACCTGTTTTTAGTAATCTGCAATAGGCTATCTGCCTCTCGTGATTTGTATATTAACTCACCTAAGTGGACAAGGTATAATTCGTTGGCTGAAGTATCTCTATCATTGACTAATGCCAATTGATGGACCAAATCTTGCTTAAACTGTTTGTACTTTAGGGCAGCTACAGGCAGTGATTGATTATCGTATTTCACCAAGTTGAATATCAGTTTGCTATCAACTTTGTAAGGGTTGTATTCTGGCCCTAGTGCTAATGGGCTCATTTTTTTCAATAAATTATTGAGTGATAATTCTGCCAGTCCCAACTCAGTTCTTAGGCTTGTAATTTCATTACTCGCTTCATCAATTGCATTTTGTGCCCAAGCCTTATAAT
>CAYGNU010000641.1:0-2751 GCA_964351175.1 uncultured Roseivirgaceae bacterium
ATTTATTGACGATTTAAGAGATAATGCTGGGGTAGCTCCCGCCCATAGGTCGCGACCATTAGCTAATTTCATTCCTTTAAGCATTTTTTTACCTTCTACCTCAATGCCATTTGGTGCAAGTCCATTATAAATATCTAAGTTGGGTCCATAATTTGCTTCAGGATATAGCCCGAAAAAATCACCTTCATATCCCCAATGATAATGACCTGTTCTATAGAATCCTTTTAAATTAAATAGATCGTGATTCCATGTATATTCAGCTTGGTATACTGATACTCTGTCGGCTGGCGCTAGAACATTCCCATTTGTGGTTAAAAAAGTCTGAGGGCGACCTCTATTTTCATAAAAAATCTCATTGATTGGATTTTGAGCTACATTACCTAAAACGTTTAAAGTAACGTTCGCACTAACATTTGATGATGGGTTTGCTTCAAAACCGATGAAGTAAGATTCCATATTATCAAAACCTTGCTTGTTAGGGAAAACCTGATTGTTAGGATCTGGACTTTCTGGGGTTGTTATTAAACTTCCACCAGTAACAAAGGTTGAAATTTCAGCTCTTAATTGACTAATTCCTAATTTATCTCCAGCACCACTAGGAGCAGACCCACGAGCTTTAAGCACGGCTTCCATCAATTGGATGTTGTCAAAATAATCGGACATGAATTCTGTACTTACTTTGTAAGGGTTGACGTTATGTACTTCTTTTAGTGCATAATATGCAGCTCGTGGATAGAGCGTATATAAACCTCTAAAGTCAGTAGGGCCTTTGGCACAGATACCAAACCATTCTTCGTTCATATTATTATCACCTTCCTGCGCTTGATCTCTTGAATAACCACCATTTGGCCATGTGGCCACTGTATTATGCACATCAAAATCTTCGGTCTGCTTATATTTCCACCATCCATCTGAAAATTGAAAGGTAAAACCTCCTATAGAATTGCCTGCTTTTCCGTGTCCAGCAGCATTCTCATAAATATCTCTCCAGTTACCGACATCATAATATGCTTGTGTAAATTGGTCTTCTTTATTGTCTCTAGCATTAAAAGCGTCTGCACCAAATTCAGCAAATAGTACTGGTAAGTCTAATTCATCCTTTACACGCTGAAATGCATCACCAAAAGAAATACCACGGTACATATTTGTACCATAAATGTCTATATCAGTACATTCTTCTTTGACCAAATCGAGGTAAAGTAAGTCACCGTTACAAATAGCCACAGGGTGGGAAGTGTCAATTTTCTTAACCTCAAGTGTAGCATCATTAAATGCTTTATAAAGTGCTCTAGCAGATTTAATTTTATTTGAATCAATGCCCTCTATAGGAATAGCTTCAGTTTCAGCTCCCGTCCAAGATAAGTGGTAATTATTTTCGTTACCAATCATATACAGCAGTAAACCTGGGGTGTCTTTGTAAGTCTGAGCCATTTTTCTGGCTTCTTCCATCAAAATTTGCCTAGTAGCAGGGTCTGCATAGTCAGTTTGAGGTGTCCAAGCGCCATTAATTGTGAGACCATATGCGCCAAATGTGATATTTAGCATTGTATATATGCCATAATTTTCATAGATATATTGGATCCATTTTGGATCTAAGTCATACGTCCTTATCGTATTAACGCCCATATTCTGGAGTAAAGCCATTTCGTCATCCAAGGCCGCCTTAATAATATCATCTGTTCTATTCCAAATACCTGGATCAGTTATGGTACTACCTATGGGCACATAATCCCAATTCACACCATTTACAATGAAATCCTCACCGTTAACAATTAGCTTAAAGCCAATGTTAGACTTATCGACTATCACTCGATTGTCTTGAGCTTTCGAGACAGTCGCTAGTAAGAGAAAAACTATTACTAGATAAAAATTTTTCATATTAGAGTTGCTTTTGATTTTACATAATAGGATTGAAGACATCGAGATTCAATCCATTTTTTGTGATTCTTTTTCTTCTTACACAGAATTAATTCAAAACAGTACTATTTTAACCTATATTCATAAAAATATACTACATCATTACCTTAACTTTACTACTACAAAACTGTCACAAGAGAGCGTAAAATCGTTTGAAAATGAAAAAACACTACATCAATTATAAATCTTCAGTTATTCTAATGGTCTTAATGACGTTTGCCTTACAAGCTAATGCGTTAATAGGAAAATACCCTATTAAAAATTTTACACCAGTTGACTATGAGGCGGGAATTCAAAATATAGATTTCGCACAAAATAGAGATATGTCCATCTATGTGGCAAACAACCTTGGTGTATTATCATTCAATGGTAATGATTGGACTAGACATGCTTATCGTACAGGAAAGAAGCAAAGATCTCTGGCATTTGATGAGAATTCCAATAGGTTGTATGTGGGGTCTCAAGGTGAATTTGGTTATTTTGACAATGATTGGAATTATAAATCACTGATTGAAAAGATACCATCTCACTTGAGGGATTTTGATGAAGTATGGGACGTTTTTATTTTAGACTCAGAGGTCTATTTCTGTACATTTAAAGGAATTTATATCTTTAATGGACAGACAATTAACGTTGTTGAAAATGAAGAAGGATTTAACAGATCTTTTAAATTGGGCAACAAAATATTTACCCAGAATGCTAGCGGAAAACTTTATCAAATCAACAAATTAAGTCTCTCAATCGCTTATCCTCAAAATCAAAAGGATCAGATTGTTACAGGATTAATTCATCGTAATGAGGGGTATTTGATTTTTTATAATTATGGTAAAATTT
>CAYGNU010000642.1:0-2750 GCA_964351175.1 uncultured Roseivirgaceae bacterium
GTATTATTGGCAAGGCTGTTGGGTGTAGGCGTTCCACTTTCAATAATGAGAATCAAAAGACATTTTCCAAAATATACTATTAGAATACTTACTTGGAGCGGACTTCGGGGCGGAATATCAGTTGCACTCGCCTTATCTCTTTATAAAGAAAATCATGGTTTTTTAATTGATGCAAAAATTGTGGATGTGATTATCACAATGACTTATTGTGTTGTATTATTTTCTATTGTTGTTCAGGGACTAACTGTAGATAAACTATTCAAACTGGCTGCTAAAAACAATGAACGAAATAAACAAACGGCTGATTAAAGCAAATTGACGCAGTGTAGATACCGGATGTGTATAAACCTTTTCTTATCCTGAAAAATTTATACATATTTACAACCCGTTAAATTTATATTAAATTATGGCAAATAGAGGAGGCTTCACCAGCAAGCTAGGTTTTATTTTAGCAGCTGCAGGATCAGCTGTTGGATTGGGTAACATTTGGAAATTTCCATACGAAGTTGGGTCAGGTGGTGGTGCCGCTTTTGTAATGCTCTATCTCGTTTTTTGCTTTATTCTCTGCTTTCCGGTAATGGTTACTGAAATTGCTATAGGAAGAAAGACTCAAAAAAATCCTGTAGGTGCTTTTAAAGCCCTTGGGTTTCCAAACTGGTCTTGGTTAGGGTTATTAGGAATATTTTGCGGTGTAATAATCTTGTCATTTTATAACGTAATAGCAGGATGGGCTTTTGGCTATTTCTTCGAAATGGTCTTGGGTAATTTTGACATAAGCAACCATTTTGGTGAATACATATCTAATATTTTAAAGGTGGGTTCTTATGCAATCATTTTTATGATTGCGACATCATATTTTGTTGGACGTGGTGTATCAGGTGGAATTGAGAAACTTGCAAGAATATTAATGCCTTCATTGATAATAATGATCCTATGTATAGTTATTTACAGTTTTACGCTGCCAAATGCTATAGATGGATTAAGATATTACCTGATACCAGATTTAAGTAAAATGAATGCTAACGCGATTGGTGGCGCATTGAGGCAAGCATTTTTCTCTTTGTCATTGGGTATGGGAGCATTAATAACCTATGGTAGCTACGTGGGCAAAAACGATAACATAGTAAGTTCAGCAGCATGGATTACTTTAACTGATGTTGGTATTGCCTTTATAAGTGGTTTAATGATATTTCCTTTGGTTGCCTTTAATAATGGCGGAATGATGAGCGATTTATCATCAATTAATGGTCCTCGTCTTATTTTTGTCACTTTACCACAGGTTTTCGCTAATCTTGGAAGTCTTGGACCAGTTGTTGGAGGTTTTTTCTTTTTATTATTGTCATTTGCTGCTCTTACCTCTACGGTGTCATTATTAGAAGTACCAGTCGCTTATGTAGTTGACGAGCATAAACTAGAAAGAAAAAAAGCGGTACTAATCGTTGCAATTATTATTTTCATTATTGGATTACCTTCGTTAGTTGGCAATGGTTATTCCGCCTTTTTCTCAAATGCTTTTGCAATACCTTTCGGAGTTGATAACCCCTCATCAACTGACTTCTTGTCCTTTGTTGCAAGTGTGGCAGATACATTATTATTAATGGGTGGAGCTCTGATCGTATTTTTTGCAGCATATATTTGGAAAAAGAACAATCTTCAGAATGAAATAGCTCAAGGGTACGAAGGTTACAATACTAAAATTGTAAGTAAGCTTATTGGTATTGGAGTTACCATTGTATGCCCTATTGTGTTGTTTATACTTTTTATTGTTGTTGTATTAAACAACTTCCTTGGGTTTGATGTAATTAATTATCTATTTTAAATTTTAATATATATAGTTAGAAATTAAGCCTTTGAGATTAAGCAAATTTCTCAGAGGCTTCTTTTTTTAATTCATCCCATTCAGGTTTAGTGGGTATCTTACCTTCATCAAATAAATTAATTAACCACTTTACAATTTCCTGTTTGTAGCCGAACTGATCCACAAGATCATTGCAAAATTCAATTTCTGAATCTTCTACAATTCCATCGGCATATACCATCAGAATCACGTCATACAGTTGATCCATCTTCTCGTCATGTTTCTCAGGAATATGTAGATCGGTCTTCTTATTACTTCTTAATAAGCTCGCAATTTGACGATCCTTCAATCCATACTTGTCACCAATTTTATAAATTAGTTTCTCTTCATCAGGGTGCAGATGACCATCGGCTTTAGCCAAGGAAATCAAGTTTCTAAGGTGATTCTTTTTAAAAGAAAGATATTGATGTTCAAAAAATCCGATCATAGTATCAATTTAATTTTATATTTTCCACAAACGTCTTGTAAGAGCTATTACTTCATCTAAATCGCTCCTTTTCAATTCTAAACGCTCGGCAATATTCAGACAAAGATCATATTCCTTTTGTTCTATATCTCCATCTACCATTGACATAAATACCACATCCGCTAGTTGCTCCTCCCTGTCATCCATGTCTTCTGGAACAATGAAGTCCAATTCTGTATGGTTCTTAAGTATCCTAGCAACATCTTCAGCCGGCAACCCGAGTTCTTTAGCCCTTTCTTCTAAAAACTCCCTTTCTTCTTCTTCAAAATGACCATCTGCGAAGGCCACAGACACAAGGTTTTTAAAGTGCTCTAATTTGATGTTTCTCAAAGAAATCGATTTAAATAAGATAAATAAGCTCTGATTACTAAAAGTAATAATATTACAGTATTAATTGAATTTTTGGTTGGAGGGTAGGGTAGGGGG
>CAYGNU010000643.1:0-2742 GCA_964351175.1 uncultured Roseivirgaceae bacterium
AGGCGGAAATATCCGGCTGCTGGTTCCGAAGTCAGTAGTCCGGATATTTTACTTCCTCAATTAATGATGGTATCTTGAGTAGTGATAATTAATGTCAATATGAGTTTTAGTAAATCTTTTCATATTCCTTCTTGGCTCATCATTTATTCAAGATTGGAAAATCTACTTTCCACTTACTTAAAAACAGTTCAAAGCTCCTATCATGTATCAAAAGAAGAAGTAAAAGAAGAGCTTAAAGTCATTGAAAATGCCAAAAATAACCCAGAGCACTTTGCTCCTATTTATATAAAATATCACGATCAGTTATTTTTATTTATTAACAAAAGGGTTGATAACCTTGAGATTTCTGCAGATATAACTTCCAGGGTATTTCTAAATTGCTTAAAAAAGATAGGAAGCTTTAAGTATCAGGGGGTTCCTTTTTCTTCTTGGCTATACAAAATAGCTTTAAATGAGATTAATCAATTCTTTAGGAGACAAAATACTGCGCTAAGATCTGTGAGCATAGATGATCATCACATCAACCTATTAATTGAGGAAATCGATTATTCAGAAACCCGGATTGATTCTCATGTCCTAATATCAGTACTGCTTGAACAGTTAGACGAGTTTGAAATTCAGTTTATAGAATTGAGATTTTTTGAGAATTACTCTTTCAAGGAAATTGGTTTTATTATGGGGTTGACAGAAGTAAATGCTAAAATTAAGACCTATAGAATATTGAAGAAGTTGAAAAAGTTGTCGGAGAATATAAACTATAATGATTGATGGCTAGACTAAAAGTAAATATTAACAAACCTCAACCTCCTTTAGAGATCATTCATAAGTATCGTAATTTTGGTGGATTGATGCAGCAGTATAGCAAGTATTATCGTACCGATGGAATACGTCATATGTTATACAATGACCGTAAAAAACTCGTTTATATAGTCATTATCATTCTATTTATTTTAATTATGCTCTTCGCAGATGATATTTCATTTTAAATGTAGCATTCTATTTCTATTCAGTATCAATATTGGTTTTGGACAGAATGTCAATTACCCAATTTATAATAGTAAAAATCAACTCTCCGAACAATTTATCAATTCGCTATGCAAGGCAGCCAGAACCAAAGAAACGATAAATACTACTTCTACATCTCTTCTAGAAGTTCTTATTTCAGAAGCTGTCGGTATTGATTATAAAAAAGAAGAACTGCCTGAAGTAAGTTTCAAATGGTTTACAAAATATGGTGATCAATGCTTTTGTCCAACTTTCGAGGAATTTGAAGGAGGAAACTTGTTGAGGCTTGTAGTTCAGTCGAATTTTAGGGATTTTGCTAACATAATTGGGCCTAACAATAGGTTACCATTAAATCTTGAATTAAAAGATGTCAATGATCAAATGACGCTCCTTGAATACGTAAATAAAAGGAGAATTGATATTGAAAAGTCTTATGATGACAAGCGCTTTGAGTTTCAACAGGATGAAGAATGGAGAAATATAATGTTCTTTTATTTTTTATTCAGTGAATACAGCATTAATTAGCTGCTGTGAACTTATTATATGCTCTTGATTTAATCGGAACTTTCGTTTTTGCCATTAGTGGATTACGACTAGCAGCAAAAAAAGACATGGATCTATTCGGTGCGGCTGTAATTGCATTTGTAACAGCCTTAGGAGGCGGCACCACCAGAGATATTTTATTAGGAGCTACTCCAGTTTCTTGGATAAATAATATTGATTATTCAATTGCCATATTGTTATCAATCCCTTTCACTCTTCTTTTTAAAAAGTATACCATCAATCTAAAAAGAACATTTTTCATATTCGACAGTATAGGTATTGCTTTATTCACAATTAGTGGGATGCAGAAAGGCCTAGATTTTGGTTTAAATCCAGGAATGGCGATGGGTATGGGAATGATTTCAGCAGTAGTAGGTGGCGTTATTCGAGATTTACTCTGCAACGAAATTCCTCTTATTTTTAGAAAGGAGATATATGCTATTCCATGCCTAATTGGAGCATTTATCTTTTTTATACTTTCTGAGATTGGAATTAATCAGGATGTCAATTACATCATCACAACCTCCATCATATTGATAATAAGAGTGGTAGCTATAAAATACAACCTATCAATACCTAAGATGAGATGATTATTCAATGGTAGAAACAAACTGAGATTCCCATGTTTGCCAGTCTATAGTTTTAAAATTATCTCCCCCTATAAACTTTACAATCATTTCGAAACGATCGGGCTTCTGATATCCCGGAAGAGGCTGTATGATATTAAAATTTTCATCAAGAAATACAACTGTAGGATAACTCAATTTATTATTTAGCAATGAGGCCGCTAGTTCGTGATATCCTCTACTACCCGATGCTACAAATTTAAAAGTATGATCACGAAAGATAATGTCTTCACGCTGTTCAGCATTTAATTTTACCGCATAAAAATTTTCATTTAGGTATTTCGCAATCACTGGTTGGCTAAAAGTATTTTTATCCATCACTTTACACCAACCACACCAGTCCGTGTAAACATCAATAAAAACTTTCTTCTTTTCAGTTTTAGACTTTTCAACTGCCTCTTCAAAAGAAAGCCAATTTACTATACCTTCTTGTGCAAACAAGTCTTGACTCAATACTGTTGAGAATATCAATAGTAATATTATGACCGAGTACTTTGTAGCTTTTCTTACTTTCATTATTTCAAAAATATATTATTTAAACGGTTTTCAGTTCAAATAAATTTCCTTA
>CAYGNU010000644.1:0-2725 GCA_964351175.1 uncultured Roseivirgaceae bacterium
TAAGACTGGATGTATCTGACGGCACATGTGATAATTTCTATGAGGAAGAGATTACCATGTTCAATGAGCCTACAGAACCTTCCTTTACAATAGGTGGCTCATTGTGTAATAATAATGAGCTTACACTAACGAATACCACAGATGAAACAGATTTCAATGACGGAGATATTACCTATAGTTGGGTCTTTTCGATGGCAGATAGTCTGGTGTCAAAAGATACAGTTTTCACCTTTACAAATTCAGGGAGTCAATCCATTCGATTATATGCTTCAGTTCCGGGTTGTACGGTTTTCAAAGACTCTGTGATAACTCTTGGGGAAGGAACAATACCGGATTTTACATGGACCAATAACTGTTTTAATGAATCGATTTCATTCATCAATGAGTCGGTAGGGACAGATCTTACATTTTCATGGGATTTTGGAGATGGTAATACTTCAAATCTAGAAAATCCCCAGCATCAATATACTGTAGCCGCTACCTTCGATGTGACTTTAGAGGTAACGAACTTGAATGGTTGTACTACTTCTCTTAGCCAGGCGGTCATAGTTAATGATCAGGAGCTTGGATCCATTTCATTTGGGGAGTCGATAGAAAATCTACCTGTATCATTCACGGGGACAGATTTGACAAGCGACCAAGATAGTATTTCAACCTGGGCATGGGATTTTGATGGGTTAGGAACGAGTTCAGAGCAAAATCCAGTATTCACATTCTCTGAAGCAGGTGATTTCATGATTGAGCTGATTGTGACAACTTATCAGGGCTGTTCGGATACATTGAATAGTGTAATAAATGTACTTGAAGCAGAGTTTCCGACAGTATCATTTTCAGTTTCCGAAACTGATTTGTGTCAGGGAGAAACACTAGTTTTTTCAAACAATTCAGTTAATGCTGTGTCCTATGAATGGGATTTTTGTCCAGGAGAATTAGACAGTATTCCAACAACAAGCTACTCGTATACTAATAGTACGCTAAACACTCCTGTTGGTATATCTAATGTGCAGAACAATGGGATATTCTACAATATTACTGCTAATAGGAGTGGGAATAGCATTTATATTGACTCCATTGGTACAACAATAGATGAGGAAATAGTCAATTCTTTTGCGTTAACCGATGCGCTATTAAACGGGCCTGAGTGGATTGAATTTAAAAATGAGGGAAATGATTTGGTTGGATTTGTGCTTAATCTGAATGATGCCAAAATCATTCGTCTTCATTTTGAAGGCAGCCTATCCGATTCACCCACCTATGAAGATTTAGGTGATTTGAACGGATATCTTAACTCACCCAGAGGCTTGGAATTGGTCGAAGATGCTGGCAGGCAATTCCTGTTTGTCACAGATTATAGTAATGATGCATTTATTAGAGTTGAGATTGAATCTAATTGGTTGGGCACCTTAAATAATTTCACTGTAGATACTCTTGGAGAGCTGGCCACCTTAAACCAGCCAATGGGGATTGATCTTATCGATTCCAGTGGATATTGGTATGGGATTATGAGTTCAAATGGAAATGATAAGTATTTCCATCTTGATTTCGGTAATGATTTGACTTCAGAACCAGTCATCACAGACTTAGGCATCATTGCGAATGATCCGACAGAGATTAAATGGGTTCGGGCCGGTAATGACTATTATGCTTTCGGGACTGGAGCTTCCGGGAACTTGTATCGCTTGAATTTTGGAGAGAGCCCTTCGACTCTAGATTCTTTCAGCGATTTAGGAAACCCAGGAGCACTTGGCAATGCATTTGGTTTTGATATTGTCAAGGATAGCAGTCGATGGCGGGCATTTTCCATGAATTTTTCAAACAAGCGATTATCAAGAATTGATTTTAATGATGCTTGCTCATCAAATGATGGCTACAGTAATTTGGCAGTACCAACAGATATTAGTTACAACACCTCAGGTACCAAAACCATCGTTCTCACCGCAATAGATGAAAATGGAAGAAGATCATCTCAATCTGAGAGTGTTAGCATATCAGCAGATATTGCACCTGCCATAAGTTTCTTTATTGATGAGAGCCGCTGTATCACCAACACCAACACCTTCACTCCTTCCATAACAGATCTCACCTCTTATTCCTGGGACTTTAATGGGGATGGGATCGAAGACAGTGACCAGGAGAACCCTACATTTCAATACTTGGCAGGCGGTACTTATACAGTAAGACTGGATGTATCTGACGGCACATGTGATAATTTCTATGAGGAAGAGATTACTATATATGAAGTGCCACCTGCTCCGAACTACGAAGTATCGGCATCCAGATACTGCATTGGAGCAGAATTTAATTTCAGCAACACCACAAACGATGTTTCATATACAGGTCCACTGTCTTATTCATGGGAGTTTATCGATGATGCTACATCCACTGTGGTAGGAACCTCAAATCAAGGAAACCCGTCATTCTCCTTTATGTCGTCAGGTACCAAAACTGTCACCCTTACCTCAAGTATTCCAGGTTGTGAAGAAACCACCCAACAAACGATCACAATCAACTCTAGTCCAGTTGTAGACTTCACAGCCACCTCCGTTTGTCAAAATGAACCAATGCAATTCACCAACACAAGTGAAGATGCTGTTTCTTATTTATGGGATTTTGGAGATGGTTTTACATCTACTTCAGAAAACCCAAGCCACATCTATACTGTTGCAGCAAATTACAATGTGACCCTAACATCAATGAATAGTGATGGATGCGAAGATGCACAAAC
>CAYGNU010000645.1:0-1165 GCA_964351175.1 uncultured Roseivirgaceae bacterium
TGTTGAAGATAAATCCGGTGCTTAATTCGCAATGCAAATAAAAACACAAAATCGTTTAATGGTAACATCAAAGACCAAGATGGGAGCGGGAATAAATGTTAAAACTTCTTATAGTGGCGGATTAGTTCAAACGATTTGGTTTCATCTACATAAGCCAGATTTACTAAGAGATAACATTAGCTTAGGCGAGCAATTTGTTCAAGGATTAAATAAGAACTCAAAATATATTTATCATGACAAGGGTTTTTATCTCTGGAAAAATGTAGGTTATAAAGCTGTTTTAAATTTTATTAGAAAATATAAACATTTCCAAGATGAGAGTAAGCAGATTAGCTTTGATTCCAAAAACCTAATCAATTATATTGAAAGAGTGGCAAAAAATGGAGAGTTGTCGAATTGGACAGTTGCTTTAACTAGTCAAAAAGAAGAAATGCCGCCATCTAACAAAAAGATTCAATTTGGCGATAGTAATATTGAAATTATTCCGAGAATCCGCTCAAGGTTATCTCAGTATACTTATAAAACTGGAGTTTTGAGTGATCCAAACCATTTAGGCAGTAAAAAAGATGTTAAAGGAGTTGATGGTCTTACCCAGGAACAGCGAAATAAAGATCCAAATCAAGCATTGCTGCTACTATATGTACTATGGTCCGGGTCTGAGCCCAAAAATGGTAGCGAACATACTGAGGCTTTATTTCAAGGTTTAGAAGAGAAAGTAAACGTTTTGGGATATGTAATTGATTTTCCACTTAGTAAGAAAGAACCAAACAATTATATTGCACAAATAATTAATTAATTATGCAGCTGAAAGACATCAATAGAAATGTATGGAATATTTTGGCTGACAGATTCCAAGAAAAAAATCGATATGTTGATTCTATAAAAATTGAAGATAAAAATATTAATTCGAATAGTGTATATCTGCTCATATCTGGTGATAAAAAATTTCATTTATTGGTCCGTTCTGATTTGAAAAATAAATCTGAAATGGTTAAACCTAATGCACGAGGAATAGAAATTAATTTATTGCAAAATTTTGAAGTTGAAAATAAAGCAAAATATCATTTTATTGATTTATCTTGTAACTCAGAGTCATATTTGAATGTATTCACAATAATTATAAAGGAAATCCTTGAAAAGATAAAAGAAGGAACTACCGAAAAAC
>CAYGNU010000645.1:1175-2717 GCA_964351175.1 uncultured Roseivirgaceae bacterium
AAACAAAGTTATATCTAAATGGAAAAACTTTTGGGCTAAACCCATCCTACCAGGCGTTCTCTCCACTACACAAGTAATAGGCCTGATTGGTGAATTAATATTCTTAAAAAAAATATTACAAAATTCTACTATTCAAATAAATGCTTGGATGGGCCCAAAGGGTTATCAAAAAGATTTTTATCTTGAAAAAAAAATATTTGAAGTAAAAACTACAACAAAAAATATACATATCCATAGAATAAATGGAATAAACCAGTTAGAATTAATTGATAATTTTGATTTAAATATTGTATCAATATTGCTTCGGGAGGACATTCCGAATAAGGAATCAGTAAGCTTGCCATTGTTAATCGCCGATATTGAAACAATAATTGAAAGCAAAGATTCAATATTATCTGATTTCTATGAATTGTTAATTCTATCTGGTTATAATATGGAGCATAATGAGCACTATGAAGATCAAACTTATAAAATTGAAGATATAATTGTATACCCGATCAAAAAAGATACACCTCGGATGCACCTAAAGCTATTTAAAGAGAAATTAAATGATAGAATAAGCGAAATAACTTACAATTTAGATTTTACTGACTTACCATCGGTTAAATTGGAAGAAATTGATTTAAGGAACCTCTGAAAAAGTCCCTCCGTGCACTTTTTCAGAGGTAATTCCGCGCTAAACGCGCGGGAAAACATCCATGTTTTCAGGAATATCTTCAAAACTTTCAGTTTTTCAGAGATTCCTGAAGCTAATTAACTCCACCCAACAATGAGTGTCTTCCAAAACAAAATAGCGGATTCTATACATCTTATCCTCGAAAATCTGATGCATCGATTTTTTTTCAGGGGCTGGTCTCAGACCCGACCCTGAAAATGATTAAACTAAACCGGCCAGCTCTGAAAATTCCAGGCAGCGTCCCAAAACATATATTCATAACGGGCACTCATCACAAATGCAGTAACGGCCCTCTGGCGGGTTGCTTCATCCACTACATCTGTATACGTTTGCAGGCGCTGCAAAATATTCTGCATGTAGTCATTAAAGCCGGGGTCAGAATACATCTTGAGCCAGTTTGCATACGGGTGATCTTCAGCAATAGAACCCAACTCTTTTAGCAAGTGCTGGCCTAAATCAATATACAACCACGGGCAGGGAGTGAGAGCCGCCACCGCCTCGGCTAACGTTCCCTTCGTGGCATGTAAAATCATATGATTCTGATAAGCTGCATTGTTCGGGGTGAGTTCAATTTTAGCGATGTCTTCGGCAGTGTAACCTAATGTTTTCCCATAGCCCGCATGAAGCTCTCCCTCAACGACGAGAGCCATCCGCGCAGCGTCAACAAACCACAGTTTATCAACAGGATCAACACACTTCACGGAAATCAAGGCCGCGGCATCAGAAAACGCCTCAAGATAGCGGGCGTCATGCATCTGGTAGAACTTAAATTTTTCAGGGGCCAAGGTGCCATCAGCGAGTGCCTTTACGTATGGGTGGTTAAAGGAAGCCTGCGAGGCAGTACCGGCGGCTTTCATGCAGGGTTC
>CAYGNU010000646.1:0-2705 GCA_964351175.1 uncultured Roseivirgaceae bacterium
ACCACATTGGAGCACCTCTACAAGGAAGAATAGCTGAGGTTATGGTGAAGGTAGGAGATAAGGTGAATGAAAATCAACCTCTATTTTCTATTGAAGCCATGAAGATGGAAACCACTATAAGTTCTTCTAAGTCTGGGAAGGTGACTCAGATTCATTTGAAGGCAGGGGAGATGGTGAGTCAGGATGATTTGGTATTAGAAGTAGAATAGCCTAAACCTCATTATGGCTGAAATAATTGACCTTAGTCAGGAAATATATACCGGCATGCCGGTATACAAAGGTTTACCAAATGTTAAGATAAGTATGTATGCCTCACACGAACAATGGAGTGGTATAGAAAACCCTACAACACAAACTCCTAGTGTAAACTTACTAGAGATGGGTGAACATACAGGGAGTCATGTGGACGCTCTAAGCCATATGAGTAAAGAACATGCTGCTAAATCGATAGATACCATGCCGCTGAGTATGTTCTATACTGAGGGAATTTGTCTTGATTTGTCACCAAAACAATTAAAGCAATTAATTGAAGTTGATGATCTAGTGCAAGCAGTTGAAGCTTCCAATCTAGAAATAAAGAAAGGTGATACTGTTTTGATTTACACCGATCACTATCGAAAATACTTTAACACAGAAAAGTGGATAATGGGGCCGGGGCTAAGTGCAGAAGCCACCAGTTGGTTAGGGAGTAAAAATATTTCAGCTTTTGGCGTAGAGACTATGGCACCGGGAGTGTCAGGTGTTTCTAATAAAGACGTACACCGTATCTGTGGAGAGATGGGTTTTACACATTATGAAAACCTAATTAATTTACATGCCTTAATAGGGCGTGGTCGGTTTAGATTTATTGGATTGCCACTAAAGATAAGAGGAGGTACAGGTTCGCCTGTGAGGGCTGTGGCTGTTTTTGAATGAAAAATCAATTGAAAATATCTAGATCGTCATTCCTGAAAATATTTCCCTAAATTATTAGAGAGAAATATATATCGGGAATCTCGTTTATATGTATTGGTATAAAGTGAATTCTAAGAATGAAACTAATTAGAACCGATTCGAAAAATGCTGACTTTATCAATTTAGTGAGCCATCTTGATGCTGGTTTAGCTATTATGGATGGAGATGATCATGCATTCTATGATCAATTCAATAAAATCGACAGCCTCAAATATGCTGTTGTTGCTTATAATGATGATAAGGCCATTGGGTGCGGTGCCATAAAAGAGTTTTCGAAAGAGGCGGTTGAAGTTAAAAGGATGTTCGTTTTTCCTGAAAATCGTGGCCTAGGAGTTGCATCAAAAATTCTAGCAGATTTGGAAGAGTGGGCGCGGATACTGGGCTACAAGTCATGCGTTTTGGAGACTGGATTTAAGCAAGTAGAGGCATTAGCGCTCTATCAGAAAAGTGGCTACCTAAGAATCCCTAACTATGGGCAGTATGCAGGTGTTGAGAATAGCCTTTGCTTTGAGAAGAAGCTTTGAGGGTTAAGTTTGATATAGCTCTAAGCAAGGTGCGTAGAGCAGAGGGTATATGCGCATTACTAGTAGTTCGTTTTTTTAGTTACCTACACTTTTTAAATTTCTAATTTCCAATTAAGCAACGAATCGGTTTCACCAACTTTAACAAATATATTTTTTTCAAGTACTCTGAAAGATGCAGAATTTATTTTATCTGTTGAAGCAATTATAGATTTAACAGCCGTTTGCAGATTAACCCATTCTATAATCCCATTTACAATTTCTGTCATAAACCCTTTGTTTTGAAACTCATCATACGTCCCATAACCAATTTCTATTTCTCCCTTAACATCTGGTTCTCCAGTTATACATAGATCTCCAACCATTTTATTATCTATTTTTGAAATGGCAGTCCATAGTGTTGAATACAAGTGATTTTTACTCCTGTCAGTTACATTCGGTAATATTGTTTGTTCAAAAGCTGCTTTTAATTCTGGCGATGCTTCTCTTGATGATGAATTTAATTTGAGATCAGTCTCAAGAGAGTTGTCTCATTTTAAATATTTTATTAACTGCTCGTAAGTCTATGGTTTTATAATAAGACGTTTGGTTTCTATCATTCACTTGGTTTCTATAGCCTGGTGACTGCTACGTCTAACTATCATCCGTAAGTTGAACTTTTTAAATATCATCAAAAGTATCTGATCCAACCAGCCTTTGCAAACATCTATTCAGACGGCACGGCCAGGTGTCGGTCAAAGTATTCGATTATCTTGCCAAACAGGTAGCGATTGTAATTCTGCTCACGGCTCCATCCATGCGTTGCACCTGGTGCAAAAACAAAGTCGAAGTCCTTGCCCTGTTTAATCAGTTCTTCAGCTAACATGGCTGTCGTCTTGAATGGTACGACATGGTCCTGGATACCGTGGATGAACAGAAGTTTATCCTCCAGATTCGCTGCATAGTTGAGCGCTTTTCTTTTGAAGATCTCCGGGTGTGTCTGTGGACTACGAACAATTGCAACGTCATCCGTGCCAAAGAACGATGGGTCAACAGCTGCCGCTGCAGCAACCCCCACCTGGAATAAGCCCGGCTTCATCAACAAGGAATAAACAGAGAGTGTGCCACCGTAACTGCTGCCCCAGATGCCGATGCGATCGGGATCGACATAGTCGAGAGACTCCATGTAGGCAACGGCACTCGCATAATCCTCAATGTCCTGGTCGGCAAAGCCCAGCAGGAACTCTTCAC
>CAYGNU010000647.1:0-2704 GCA_964351175.1 uncultured Roseivirgaceae bacterium
ATCAGGTAACTGGGAATAATCCATTGAATACAACAACTGCAGGCTATAAGCTAATAAAAAAAATAAAGGACGCTAAGTTTGATGTAGATCAACTTCATCAGTATAATCTTCTACTTCAAATAGGTGTTAGAGACCTGCAAGTTGCCGTCATAGATTCAAGTAGCAATCGAACATTGCTACTTGAAGATTATGTTCTAGCAAGTGTTAAAACTTATAAAGAGTTGCAGCAAATGTTAGAAAGTCTGTTTTCTGACCATCACCTCTTGATGGCTGGATTCTGGAAAACAGTTAAAATCAGTATAAAAAACAATAAGTTCTCTTTAGTGCCATCTTCTTTGTTTGTAAAAGAAGCGATGGTTGACTACTTGAGACTAAATGCAAAAATAGATACCGCCTCAGAAGAGGTTCTGTATTATAAGCATATCAAATCAGATGCTATATGTGTATTTGCCGTAAACAAAGTTTTATATAGCTGGCTAAAAGGACTTTACCCAAATGCGGAAGTTGGCTTTATCCATCAGTCGAGCTCATTGATTGAGGGAGCCATCAATTTTGCCAAAGTGAATAAAAAAGACTCGATGTATCTCTATATCGATAGGTTCAAGCTTCACATTGTTACACTAAGAAATGGGCAATTAGAATACTATAACCAGTTTGGCATAAAACAGTTTGGTGAGTACATACGCTATATTATGTTGGTGATGAAAGGCCTGAGTAGAAGCCAACAGAAGAGTGATGTTGTCATGTGGGGTTATATTGGGAAGCAATCACCGCATTACAATGAATTCTATAAGTTTATCAAAAATATATCTTTCGGTGACAGACCAGAATATCTAAAATTCGGTTTTGTTTTTGACGAAGTACAAGATCATCATTTCTTTGATCTGTATAGTATGCATCTTTGCTCCTAACATTCAATTATGAAAAAGGTAGCCATATTTCCAGGCTCGTTTGACCCATTCACTAAAGGTCATGAAGATATTGTTCTTAGGGGGCTGGCTCTTTTCGATGAAATTATTATTGCCATCGGCCATAATAACCAGAAGAACAATCGCTATTTCGAAGTTGATAAAATGGTGGGGTATATTGAAGAGACCTTCAAAACCTTTGACAATGTTAGTGTTATAGTTTACAATGAACTTACAGCAGAACTAGCAAAAAAATATGACTCTAAATTCTTATTAAGAGGGCTCAGAAACACAACTGACTTCGAATACGAGAACAGTATTTCTCAGGTTAACAGATATCTTAATGAATCATTAGAATCAGTTTTCTTAATTACATCCCCTAAATTTGCATCAATTAGCTCAACTATAATAAGAGAGGTTCATCGGTATAATGGTGATGTAACTGAATTTCTACCCTACAAAGTAGATTAAGTAGAGGACACTTCAGTATTTTCTTTAGCCTTCTCTTTTTCAAAGTATTTGTCAAAAACAAAGCTGATAGACTTATAAGAATGGTCTAGGGCATGAAAAACTTCTTTTGGCGTCATCCACCTTACTTCTTCTATGTCTTCCTCTATTTGAGGCTTCATATTTTTATCCTTAATGACATCCATGGAGTACCATGTTGTTTTTTTAAGAATTCTTTTACGTTTCATCGTATAGGTATGCCAAGTAGTGCATATTTTTTTTCCTATTTCAACCTCCACACCACATTCCTCCTCTACCTCACGTTTTGCAGCAGCCTTGACATTTTCCCTCTTCTCCAATTTGCCTTTAGGCAAATCCCATTTCTTGAGGCGATAAATCATGAGAATTTTATCTTTCTTTCTCACCAACCCTCCAGAGGCTTTAATAATCTTGAATTTTTTCTTTAAAAATTGTTTCACTTCATCGTAATCATCCACAGATAGCGTCAAAGAGATTAAACCACTCACGCTGGTTGTATCCAAAAGGTCTAATATTTTATCTATCTCGTCTGTTTTTGCATGCTTAATCCAGACTCGATGTAGTAGTTTAGCTTTTGTAATAGGTTCAATTTCTGAATTAATAACCAGATTAAAATCCCGTTTATCGGGTTTAACCTCTGGCCTAAGAATTTGAACGGGGGTGTCATTGATGAAAAGGTTCATCCAATTTAATCTAATGTTGAGACTAACAAATGAATGTAAAATTTATTAGCGCACCAATAGATATTGATTTTTTTAATGAATAATTTCGCAACCATGACTTCTACAACGCGCCTTAACAACATTGGAGCTGATATTGCAGCAAAACTTTTAGATATTGAAGCGATTAAATTAAGTATTCAAAAACCATTTACATGGGCTTCTGGATGGAAATCGCCTATTTACTGCGACAATCGGTTATCCCTGTCCTACCCTACCATTAGAACAGCAATAAAGGAGGCTTTAGTTGAAGTAATTAAATCTAAATATGATAATGTTGAGGCTATTGCCGGTGTAGCAACTGCTGGTATACCACAAGGGGCGCTTGTAGCTGAAGCTTTGAACGTACCGTTTATCTATGTTAGATCTAAACCCAAAGGTCACGGTATGGAAAACATGATCGAAGGAAAAGTTACTCCTGGTCAAAAAGTGGTTGTTATTGAGGATTTGGTATCCACTGGTGGAAGCTCTTTAAAAGCAGTAGCTGATTTAAGAAACTCAGGATTTAAAGTCTTAGGTATGGCTGCCATTTTCACTTATGGATTTGACATTGCTGCTGAGAACTTCAAAGAGGCTGACGTTACTTTAACC
>CAYGNU010000648.1:0-2704 GCA_964351175.1 uncultured Roseivirgaceae bacterium
TTCTTCCGGTAAAGAATCTATCTCAATTCTCAACTTAGAAGCAGCCTCATCCATTAAGTCAATCGCCTTATCAGGTAAAAATCTATCAGATATATATCGGCTTGATAACTCCACTGCGGCGATGACAGCATCATCTTTTATGCGTACACCATGATGTACTTCATATTTATCTTTGATACCCCTCAAAATAGATATAGCGTCTTCCATAGAAGGCTCATCCACAGTCACTCCTTGGAATCTTCGCTCCAATGCCTTGTCCTTTTCGATATACTTTTGGTATTCCTTCAAAGTAGTGGCGCCTATTGCATGCAGTTCGCCACGCGCCAAAGCTGGTTTCAAAAGATTAGCAGCATCCATAGCGCCTTCTCCTCCTCCAGCACCAATCAAGGTGTGGATTTCATCTATGAAAAGAATGATCTCACCCTCACTATCTGTCACTTCTTTGATAACCGCTTTCAAACGCTCCTCAAATTCGCCTTTGTATTTAGCCCCAGCGACTAATAATCCCATGTCAAGGGAGATAATCAACTTAGACTTCAAGTTTTCTGGCACATCTCCATCTACTATCCGCTGAGCCATGCCTTCAACAATAGCCGTCTTACCCACCCCTGGCTCACCGATGAGCATTGGGTTGTTCTTGGTACGGCGTGCAAGAATTTGGAGCACACGTCTGATTTCCTCGTCTCTACCAATTACAGGGTCAATCTTGCCTTTCTTGGCCTGTTCATTAAGATTGATGGAGTATCGCTCTAGCGAACGGTACTTTGATTCAGCATTTTGATCGGTAACACGATCACCTTTTCTCAATTCTTTGATGGCTTGTATTAGTGACTTTTGCTCGAAGCCCGAGTCTTTCAATAGCTGAGCTGTTTTGTCACTTCCCGCCAGCAGCCCCAATATCAGATGCTCCACAGCGACAAATTCATCTCCAAAATCTTTGAGATAATTTTCCGCCTTTTTAAGTGCTTGATGAGCGTTGCTAGATAAATAAGGTTGCCCTCCTGAGACTTTCGGATAGGTCTTGATTAATTCTTCCAGCTTTGCAGTCAGCTGTAGCTTCGTTGCACCAAGTTTCTTGAGCAGAAATGTGATAAGATTTTCATCTGCCTGTAAAATAGCCATCATCAAATGACCAGTTTCTACTACTTGATGTTCATTTGAATTTGCGATTTCAGTTGCTTTTTGTAAAGCTTCCTGAGATTTTATTGTATAGTTATTGTAATTCATGATCTAAAAGCAATGTTCGATTGCCTATGATCAAAAGGTATTCCATCTTATAAAAAGCTCATCATAAGGACATTATGTCCTTAAATGAGATGCGGTATTTGTAAATACCCGCCAAAAAGTCAGCTTGTAAATTCTGCTTTCAAAGTGGAGCTAATGAAAGTCTAATGTGAGATGCCCTTCTGCTCCTTTAGCGATGAAAATGCTATCAACTGTGCTTGTTTCTTGACCGTTTCGTAAAATGTAAGACTCAACCTTGGTATACTGATCTCCTGCAGTCGTAGTAGCAATATTCATCTCGTCAAATTCAGGGCTTGTTTTTTTTTGTAAGGTGCCCCAAAAACCACTACCGCTCTGCTCAACAAAGTTGAGATAGCGAGAACCTGGAGAAGAATAATTATCAAAAATCGCTCGAACTGTCCAACGGTTAGTACTATCTGATAAGTTCCAATTGCGAAGTGTAACCCTTAAAGTGGCTTTACTAGGAAGATGTATATCATGTCTAACTAATGTGTCGAGAGAGGTCACACCATATACCGTCACCTCTTGCTCAAAATAACCAGGCTGTGTATGCACAAAAATATCAAATGTCCCTTTTTCAAGCTCAAATTCTTTAGGCTTAAAGTTGAAACGAAAGGTGCCAAAATCGTTCGTTTTAGCTGTAGCTATGAGCCGGTAATTACTTAAAAAAATTGCGTAAGAAGAGAATGATAGCTCAAGATCAAATCCTTTGAGTGGTTCCGATGAGTTTTCTCCGGTAGGTAATTGTCCTCCTATAGTGATGAAACCATTAGAACAAGGCTCATTCGTCTCAAAATCATCTGAAAATAAACATGATGATACAAGTGACAAAGAGGCGAATGAAAGGAATGTGAAACTGGCTCGTTTTAGAATCAAAATTTTTTATCGAAGTTTTATACAAATTAATGAAATATGCCTTGTTTCAATGAAAGACCCATACTTGGAACTCAAAGTTGTAATTCGACCATTCGGTGATATTGCAATTGAAGATATTTAATAAAGTATCCTGATATTATCTAAAAATTGTCGTTTTTAAAATTTTCTCTCTCACCTAATAATGAATGTAAGCGGTAAAATTAACTCCTTAGAACTTGACTAGAGTTGATAAAAAAGCATTTCATGACTGATAGCAGTATCAATAAGGAAAGAACAAAGTTTTCAGCAAACTCATCAAAAGAACCACAGTCTTCAAAAGACTTTACACAATGCAACTCTTAACGAGCTAACATTTAAGACGAGCAACTTTACCATGATTGAAAGTATTTTAATCCGCTATTTCACATTCCAACGGTGGTGGAGTTGTTCAATTTTCACTACTTTCCATTTCTAAATTTACAGCGATGACCGACCGTAGAAAATTCATCAAATCATCTACTACCGCTTTGGGCGTCACAGCACTTGGTTTGGCTGCATGTGTAGATCCAAAAGAGAAATCCATCAATATCAACTTTGAGAAAAC
>CAYGNU010000649.1:0-2699 GCA_964351175.1 uncultured Roseivirgaceae bacterium
CAACCCTAACCATTAGCACTACCCCCGCAGAGTATGAAAATAAAACGGCCATCTTCAACCCGTCATTTTCCAGCTTCAAATTAAGTGACGATTTACAGGCCGCTTTTGACCAATTTCCTCCATTATTTGTCCCTTTTGGTAAGTATGACATTCAAGCGGGAGCTGAAGTGTTATTGTATCAGCGCGTAGGTAATATTAATTCAGGCTATCCACTTCTAATTATAAAGGCTACTTCTGAATCTAAGAAGGCTGTGATGATGGGGCCTGGGATTTGGAAATGGAAGTTAACAGACTATGCTAATTTTGGGAATAATGATAGGTTCGATGAACTCATAGTAAAGTTGGTACAATATCTTTCTACTAAAGATGATAAGAGGAAATTCAGAGTGTACCCAACAAAGAATGAATACCTAGATAATGAAAGCATTGTATTTGAAACAGAAATCTATAATGACCTTTTTGAAAGAGTTTATAACAACAAAATTAACCTGACGCTGGTCAATGAGTCTGGAGATGAATTCAACTATGACTACATCACGTCAGAATCAAACTCGCAGTACATTATCAACGGTTTGACAGAGGGAGTTTATGAATATGCTGCTAGCACGGTCATTAACGGCAAGACTGAAAGAGCCGCTGGAGAATTATTAGTGAAGAATATACAGATAGAAAGCGTCAATCTAACGGCTGATTTTAATTTGCTTAGAAAAGTATCTATTCAGACAGCAGGATCCTTCTATACTGAAAGTGAAATAGAAAAGTTGACTGATCAGCTAACATCAAAAACAGCCCAAGGTATCATTCATACCAATGAAGAGTATTTACCTTTCATTAACCTTAAGCTTATTCTTATCCTCATCCTCTTTTTCATAAGTTTCGAATGGTTTATGAGAAAATATAATGGCTCATATTGAGGCCGATTTTTATCTCTTTAAATTTCATGAGTATTAAATTATAAACTAAGTTTATAGTTATGAGAATTATCCTTGGTTTAGCTTTTCTAATTTTTGTTTCCTCATGCAAGGGTAATAGGGAAGAGGGAGAGTATTATTTCCAGCAAGGTGATTATGAAGAGGCTATCTATTACTTTGAAAGGGCTATTAGACTTGACCCAAATGACTGGACATTAAAATATGATTTAGCGAGATCTTTTGAAGAAAACAAACAATACAGAAAGGCAATTGATCTTTACAATGAGTGTTTGACTATGACCAAGCCCAATATCGAAATATATCAAGGGCGAGCGAGATCATATATGAATAATGGGGATACTGAAAGTGCCATTATGGATTTTACTAATGCTCTTAACTTAAATAAGAATAAATTCTACCCCAGATATATGAGGGCTCAGTGCTATCTCAAGGAATTTAAATATTATAAGGCCTACAGTGACATCAATATTTGCATAAAGTCAAACCCAGAACATATTAATGCCTACTATCATAGAGCCATTGCCAGAGCACAAACCGGTGATCGAACTGGCGCATTGAATGACTTGAATTTTGTTATAAGAAAAAAGCCAAGGTTTGGTCAAGCCTATTATAATCGTGGAGTGATCTATCAGCGTATGCAGAAATTCAAAAGTGCGGTTGCTGATTTTGATAAAAGCTTCGAGTATAAGCACCGGTCAGCCGACCTTTTCACCAGAAGAGGATTGAGTTTATACGAATTAGGGAAAACTGAGGATGCTTGCAAAGCCTTTACTATGCTTGCCAATTATGATAAAGACAAAGCCTCTAAACTTAAGAGCAAGTATTGTATCTAAAAAAATGGCTATCTCAAAAGTTAAGCATCAATGCGAATGCTATGAGGTAATCTCGATAAAATAACTACAATCTTCACTTATCGCTTCTCTTTATCGCCATGATGAAGTCCCAAACTTTTAAGAAATCACTCAATAAAAAAGGGTTGATACAAGTACCAACCCTTTACTATTATTTGTGAAGTAGATTATTCTTTCTCTTCTTTTTTGGTCGACTTACCAGGCTTTTTAACCTTGAGCTTAAGCTCTTCGCTTTTGCCATCATGGTCAGCCAAAATGGTAGCACCTTCAGCCATTTCACCTCTCAGTATTTCCTCAGCAACAGGATCTTCCAAATACTTTTGGATTGCTCTGTTTAAAGGTCTTGCACCATATTGAGGATCAAATCCTTTTTCGGCTAAGAAGTCTTTAGCTTTCACAGTAAGCTCTACATTGTATCCTAAAGAAATAATTCTTTCGAAAAGCTTATTCAATGAAAGGTCAATGATTTTATGAATGTCTTCTCTCAACAGAGAGTTAAATACAATCACGTCATCCAACCTGTTCAAGAACTCTGGGCTAAATGCCTTCTTCAACGCACTCTGAATCGTTGATTTCATGACATCATCATCATGCTTCTTAGGACCTGTAGAGAAACCAATACCGGCTCCAAAATCTTTCAAGTCACGAACACCAATATTTGATGTCATAATGATAATTGTATTTCTAAAATCGACTCTTCTTCCTAATCCGTCAGTCAAAATGCCGTCATCCAGCACTTGCAATAGAATATTAAATACATCAGGGTGAGCTTTTTCAATCTCATCAAGGAGAACAACGCTATATGGTTTTCTTCTAACCTTCTCAGTCAACTGTCCACCTTCTTCGTAACCAACATATCCTGGAGGCGCTCCAACGAGTCTCGATACAGAGAATTTCTCCATATACTCACTCATGT
>CAYGNU010000650.1:0-2688 GCA_964351175.1 uncultured Roseivirgaceae bacterium
TCGATTTTAAAAGTCTTCAAGATGAGCTTATCTTGAAGACTTTTTTATTTTTGTGCCCATGAACATTATTCTGTTTGATGAGCCTTCTATCAGGACTTCCCTCCTACCATTAACCTACACTCGTCCAGTGGCGGCATGCCGCGTAGGTATTCTTACTATAGCTGATAAGTGGAGTAAACAATTAAAGGGTAGTATTTCCTATTTGACAGAAGACTATCTATCTGCCAAGTTTACAATTAACAAGACTGAGGATAATATATTCATTAATGGAGCATTATGCCCTGATGAAAAATTAATTGCAGCCATTGAAAAATTAAATATTGGTGAAGGACTGCAATGGAATAATCAAATTCTTGCGGTTAGACTGAAAGATTTTAATCCTCTTGAAACAGATGGCATTAAACATACTACATACTCAAATGAAGTAACACTTATTGATAGGCCTTGGAAGATCTTTAAGCAGAATGCTGCTCAAATTAAGGCGGACTTTAAAGTGATCACCAAAGGCCGTACCTCAGCATCAATAACTGATCTACATACTATAGTTTATGGAAAAGAAAACATCTTCATTGAAGAAGGTGCTTCCATTAAGGCAGCAATACTCAATGCTGAGAGCGGACCAATCTATATAGGTAAAAATGCACAGGTGCATGAAGGAGCTATTATAAAGGGCTCATTTGCACTTTGCGAAGGCGCTCATGTTCACATGGGTGCTAAGATCAAAGGAGATACCACTATTGGGCCGTTTAGTAGAGCTGGCGGTGAGATTAGCAATTCAGTTATCTTTGGTTACAGCAACAAAGGCCATGACGGATTTATTGGTAACACTGTTTTAGGAGAATGGTGTAATCTTGGCGCAGATACCAACACATCGAATCTGAAAAATAATTATGATCAGGTTAAACTGTGGAGCTATGAAAAAGGTGGTTTCCAAAACACTGGTGAACAATTTTGCGGACTAATTATGGGTGACCATTCGAAAAGTGGTATCAATACGATGTTTAACACAGGAACAGTTGTTGGCGTTTCAGCCAATGTTTTCGGAGCAGGTTTTCCAAGAAACTTCATACCATCATTTTCTTGGGGAGGTCCAGCAGGACTGTCAACTTTTAATATTAAAAAAGCAGATGAAGTTGCTACTAGAGTAATGGAAAGAAGAAACCTCAAATATGATCATACAGAAGCTAGTATTCTCAATCATATTTATGATAATACTTCATCATTCAGAATTTGGGAAAATAAATAGGTTATGCTATTTGGAGATATAAAAGGGCTTGATGAGGTAAAAAAAAGGTTGGTACATGCCCTTCAAAACGAGCAGGTGGCACATGCCCAGCTTTTTGTCGGTAAACCTGGGAGCCCCAATCTGGCCATGGCTCTTGCCTATGCTACCTATCTAAATTGTGAAAATAGAGGAGAGCTTGATTCTTGCGGAATATGTCCCTCGTGTTCAAAGAATAGGAAGTTTATTCATCCTGACGTACATTATGTCTACCCTGTAAGCAGTACAAAAAACATCAAGTCTGAAGATGCTGTGAGTGAAAAATTCATCAAAGAATGGCGAACGTTTTTGACTGAAAGTCCTTTCAATGATCTGGATACTTGGAGAGATAACTATGGAGGTGAAAATAAACAGGTAAACATCTCAAAACAAGAAAGTAGAGAAATCATAAAAAGTCTTTCGCTAAAATCTTTTGAAGGGAAATATAAGGTGATGATTATCTGGCTGCCAGAGTTTATGCACCCTGCAGCCGCGAATGGAATATTGAAAATTTTGGAGGAGCCACCTGAGAAAACGCTTTTCATTTTGGTGAGTAATGATAAAGAACGATTGTTAACAACCATTACTTCAAGAACACAAATCGTTACCATTCCTCAATTTAGTGATGAGGATATAAAATCAATACTCATTGAAAAAAATGGCCTTGATGATGTAAAGGCTTCACAGATGGCGCATTTAGCGGATGGCGATCTTAATAATGCCTTTAAACTTGCCCTGCATACTGAAAATGACAGCCATCTTTTTTTTACCAATTGGATGCGAAACTGCTTCAGTAGAAATTTCACTGAATTGGTAAACATGGCTGATGAATTCCATGGAAGCAATAAACTATCTCAAAGAAGTTTATTGAAATATTCACTAAATACCTTTAGAGAATCACTTTTATATCAAAATGCACCCGAACTGAATAGAGTGAATGGTGCAGTACTTGATTTTATCAAGAATTTCAGCAAAGTACTTCATCAATCCAAAATAGAAAAAATGTCTTCTTTAATTGATGAGGCGTATTATCATTTAGAAAGAAATGGAAGTCCTAAAATGATCTTTCTTGACCTATCATTACACATAGCGGCACAGATAAAATAAATGGATAAGATAAGAATTGGTACTAGAGGAAGTAAGTTGGCGCTATGGCAAGCGTATTATGTAGAAGAAAAGCTGATCGAAGCTGGACTCAAGACAGAGATTATTACCATTGAGACCATCGGTGATAAGATATTGGACGTTTCTATTGCAAAAATTGGAAGTAAAGGAGTTTTCACTGAGGAGATTGAAGCCAAGCTATTAGATAGCACCATAGATATTGCCGTACATAGTGCCAAAGACATGCAGTCAGAATTGCCAGAGTCATGCGAACTGATCGCATTTACCGAAAGAGAAAAAGTCAATGATGTTTTGGTTAGTGA
>CAYGNU010000651.1:0-2684 GCA_964351175.1 uncultured Roseivirgaceae bacterium
AACCTGTCGTAAGTCCCCATCCATTGCGTGTCCGAATACCTGATTTGATTCTATAGCTCATTTGTTCACTTTCGAGCCTGGCTAAATCAGCCATAATTGTAACTATCAATTTAGTAAATATTTCACTTGATGAATTAACTTGGTTAATGGTAGTGCCAATGTTATGTATATAAATGGCAACAGATTCCTTCTTGAGTTCTTCTATTAGACCAAGTACTTCATGTGTATTTCTTCCTAACCTGGATACCTCTGATACCATTATACATTCAATAGAATTCTCATCTATATATGAAAGTGCTTTTTGTAGAATAGGTCGATCATTGACAGAAACAGTAAATCCAGATATCTTTTCTGAAAAGATTTTTACTATTTCAAAATCTTTCAATGACTTCATGTCATTAACCTGCCTAAGAGTTGATTGGTCTTTGGAAGATACTCTTGTATAAAGCACTGCTTTCATTGTTACCATTTAAATACTAGCTAAAATGATAATGAAAACTACCTATTTATTCTTGTACCTACATTCTTTTTATTAATAAATAATAACAATGTTTAAATAGTAACTATTTTAGATAGACTTAGCATTATTTACAAACTAGTATTCAGAGTGCTTTTAATTTACTACTCCAAAAATTTGAAGGCATTCTGAATGATTTTATTTAAGTAATCCTGACATTGTTTACTAGTGATTGAAGGACACTTTGCAAAGTTTTTTCATAGGTAATGTAAAGAATGGCGCCTTCATTAGGAACATGATGAATGTCCAATACCTTACATACATTTGGTTTTTCTTCGGAATTATTTAGGATGATCCTTTCACCTATTCTAGGTAGATAGCCAAAAGAAAATTGTTTTGAGGGATGAATCTCTCCTTCACAATCTATTTCAATTATATTGATTGTATGCATTTTGTTTCTTTTTTGAATGTGAGTCAGCATTTCTATTCTCAGATTTCATTTTGAATCCGAGTATTATGCCGGTAACAGTTAGTATCACAGAGAATATTACCAAAGTAATCATGTGCTTTGTGCGTTTTAATAGCACATCAAAATCACTGATGAGCTACTTGATTGAAGAATATTGTAAAAAAAGACGTGCCAGAAATAAACCATTTATGTGATGGCTATCTCACGAGAGATCAGTATGTAATCACGTCAAAAGAAGAATTTCAAGAAGATATCCGAGGTGGTGGCAGGGGACTAGATAAAACCGGATTTTTATAATTAATTGGTATAACTACGGGAAAATTGCCGCGAGCAAAATAATGCTTACTTTCCAAGTTAAAGGTCCCAGATGTTGGGATAATATGGTCAAGGACTGTCAGGTATGTTTCTGCCTCTGGATCAGGCTCATCGTGCTCCGGAAGTGCGTCACCTCTTTCCATGATAACCTCCAGCACTAACTCTACAATTGATTCAATCTCGTTTACTGATGGGTCAAAAGAACTTCCTTCCAAATCATCAGCAACATCAACTGAAAGATTAATCATATAGATGCTCAAGATTAGACTGAGGGGCCTTGTAATGTATAGTGAAATTAACCTGATCACTTAGTAAAGATGGTGGATTGGATGATCAAACTCAATACTTTTAAAAAAAAATGCCTTATACAGACTCATATCAATTTTGGTTTACCGCCATCCACCTCCCAAGGCTTTGTATAGCTTAACTCTTGAATAATAAAGTTGCTCTCGCACATCAATTAGTTCCAAACGGGATTGTAGTGCATTCTGCTGAGTGATCAGTACTTCCAGGTAAGATGCTCTGCCTGTTCTAAACAAATCTGATGAGGTCTCAATAGAGGAAGTAAGCACATCCACCTCGCTGGATTTAAGCTCGTATCGTTCTTGTAGATTGCGAATGTTCCTGATCTCCAACGAAACCTCGGAGTATGATTCCAGTAGCGTTTTTTGGTAGTTGTAAAATGCTTCGACCTGATTTGCCTTTTTGAAATTGAATTCAGCTTTGATGGCACTCCTATTAAATAATGGAGCAGTGAGATTGCCAAACACATTATAAGCTATTGATTCAGGACTTCTGAACAAGAATTGAGGTTGAAAAGCATTATATCCAAAGCCTGCTGTTATTCCCAGTGAGGGATAAAAGGCTGCCCTTGCTGCTTTTACGTCAGCTTTTGTAGCCATGAGCTCAAGCTCTGCCTGCCTGATATCGGGCCTATTTACGGCTAATTGTGATGTCACGCCCGGCAGTATACTAAGTTTGACTGAATCCTTAAATGCGGTGCTGCTTCTTTGAACTGCATTGGGATATCGACCCACCAATAGATTGAGCCGATACTCTACTTCCATGATTTCCCGTAGTGTTTCTTTTTCAAGGCCATTTAAACTCAAAAGTTGTGTTTCGAATTGTTCTACAGCCAGCTTATTGGCCTTACCCGCCTCTTTCTGCGCCTTCACTACTGCCAGAGCATTTTCCTGCAGAGTTATTGTTTCACGAATGATTTCAAGGTTTTCGTCAAGTGAGAGCAATTCATAATAGGCGAGAGCCAAATCTGAAATCAGGTTAGATACTATCCAATTCTGACCTTCTGCAGAAGCATAAAATCTGGATAATGCCGCCCTTTTGCTGTTTTTTAGTTTGCCCCAAACATCTGCTTCCCAGCTACTTTGCAGCCCAATATAGTAGTCGGTATAGCTTGGGCGAAGTGGGTCACCCGACAAGAAT
>CAYGNU010000652.1:0-2680 GCA_964351175.1 uncultured Roseivirgaceae bacterium
ATCCCCTTTTTCATAATAAGTCAATTTTGTGTCAACTTATTTCAGGACGGGACAATAATTTAAAAAAAAAGGCCGTTGAAAAACGGCCTTTTTTTATGCCTTGTCATTTTAAGATAGGTCTCTCGAAAAAGAACCTGCATTTTTGTGATTAAGTTATACAATTTGTTGTTAAAATTAATTAATCCCTAAGAACATTGATTTGATGAAAATAGGCAGGCTTACTTTACTTATCATATTGGTTTTATCTACTTCCTGGGGATGGTCTCAGAATAGTGCGGGAATAAGTAGGGGGGATTTTTACTTCGAAACAAAGCTGATAGTTATTCCAAATAATGAGTACATAGTAGATGTCAATTTTAAATTCACTGCCTTTACATCATCCTTTAACAGTAGTTCATTTCCCTATAATGCCATTATAACTGTTGGTGAGGATCGTTACATTCTTACAAAAGATGAACACGCCCCAGAATCAAAAAACCAGTCAAATCTTATTTCAATTAATTCCTCAGAAAGCGAATTACTATTTAATTCGGGGGATTATGAAGGTGAAGTCATTATTTACTTGCTGAATAGTGACTCGTATTTTAAGACTGATGTAAGACATCGAAAAGATTCTGACAGTGATCAATGTGAAGAGCCTGATGCAGTCGATCAATCAGAATGGAGAGCAGGGTTACCGTCTCCAAATTACAGCAGATCTTTTACAGATGTTGAGCACATTATTATTCATCATTCAGCGGGTTCAAATAACAGCACTAATTTTACTCAGGTTGTCCGCGATATTTATTTGTATCACACAGAGGTAAACGGTTGGTCAGATATTGGGTATAATTATCTCATTGATAAAGAAGGTATTATTTACAAAGGGCGTGACCCTGATCTTGGTGAACAGGATAATGTGAGAGGAGCACATTTCTGTGGTAAGAATACGGGAACCATGGGTGTTTGTCTATTAGGTAATTTTGAAGAAGCTAATATTGATCCCAGTCCGGAAGCCATAAAATCTCTCGTCAAATTGACATCATGGAAGTTGATTAAAGAGTCGCTTGATCCATTTTCTACATCAATTCACCAAGGACAAGTATTGGGTGTTGTTGTTGGTCATAGAGATGGTTGCAGTACTCTTTGCCCAGGTACAAACACTTATGTCCAGCTTGAGTCTTTCAGAGCACTGATAAGTGAAACAATATTAGGTTGCGAGCAAATGGAAGTAGCGCCTTTAATCTTGACTTCTGATATTTATCCTAATCCTGCTAGGGTGGGCGAGTTGGTTTCGGTTGAACTTAATGAAGAACAAACAATAAAATCTATTTATATAATTGATCCAAGCGGTAAAATCGTTGCCAAACCAAAGATCAGTCAATCAGGAAATATTGCTTTTTTACTGACATTCTTTTATGCTCCAGGAACCTACTTCCTAGAAATTATTACTCAATCCAATCAGGTAAAACATTCAAGAATAGTTTTGTATTAATGATGTGTCATTTGCCTGTTTTTAAAATAAGGTCTCAAGACTGTTTTATCTAACAACAACAAGGCGATAAATAGCATGCCGTATAGCAGTACTTTGCTAATAATCAACATATTTAATGGCTGATCTAGACTAATGTCTTTAGGAGTATAAATGGCAGGTACCTCAGGAATGTACTGACTAATAAATTCCAGATTAACACTTAATGTAATATCAGTTAAAAAATAGGAGGAAGCTATTAAACTTATCAAAGTCAGTATCCATATGGCAATGCCCCCTTTATGATAAGGGTTTTTGATAGAAGAAATCCTCTCCATTACCACTGTAGTGAAGTTTTTAGAAGGGCTGTTTTTTATTGAATTCTTTATAATTCCATCTGATATGGAGAACATCTTGATACGTTCATTTAGTGCAGCATCATTTTCTAAAACATTCTCTATTTTTTTCTTGTCAAGAGCGGATGATTTACCATCAATGAAGTCTAATAATTCTTCATCTGAAATATTCATATTTTCCATAACTATAAATTTAGGGCCTCTTCATTTAATATTTCTCTTAATGCAACAGCCATTCTTTTTCTGGCTCTGTGCAGTCGCACTTTTAAGTTCGACAGCGTCATACCTGTGACTTCACAGATTTCTTCTAAAGACTGTTCTTTTAAATAAAATAACGTCAAAGCCACATTATCCTGTTCATTTAGTTGCTCCAAAGCATGAAGAATAAATTTTCTCTTTTCAGCCTGTTCGAGCTCATTTTTTGATAAGTCAATAAGCTCAATCGGTGAATCATCAAAAGATGAGTTACTATATTTTTTCTTTTTCTTATTGGCTGTTAATGCTGTATTAAATGTTATTCTATAAAGCCAAGTACTGAATTTTGACTCTCTGTTAAATTTTTTTAGATTCCTATATGCTTTTACAAAAGCTTCTTGAGTTATATCTTCAGCTTCTTGTGCATCTTTAATAATGTTAAAAGCTAAAGTAAAGCTGTGGTCTTTATACCTATCAACTAGAATACTAAAGGACTCGGAAGTCCCTGCAAGTATATTATCAATAACTTCTTCATCTGTCAGTTGATTCACGGTCATTGGACTCGCTGATATTGTATTAAGTTACAGCTTTAATAAAATAAAATAAAAATTGTATTCATGTGTAACCTAGTTTGATTACCTCATGTCCAATGTCCAAAAATTAGAAACACAAACAATAA
>CAYGNU010000653.1:0-2669 GCA_964351175.1 uncultured Roseivirgaceae bacterium
CTTCCTCAGTCACCGTTGGGGTAATGCTATAAGTGTGTCTGAAAGATGCTACATCAGTACCGTTTGTTGCAGATACTTCAAGATTGTGTACCTGACCATCGGCTACTACTGGGTGATTATATACAAGTGCGGTCACGCCAGTTTCTGAAATCTGTTCGGAATTGTCTAACAAAATCCTGATAGTAGCCGATTCCGATGTGGTTACATCTACTTTGATAATATCACTAGACTCATAAAATGCACTTGTTGTAGTAGGGGAATTTACTTTCAAGGAAAATCCCTCTGGTATGTCAAAGACGTAATCAGTTGTTTGTCCATTGGACCAATCGTTTCCTTTAAGAAGAATACCTACTCTTTTAATTTCGGATGCAGATTTATTGGTGAAGTCAGTTAATTTCAGCTTAATTGAAAAATAGACAATCCCCTGAATGACCTCTCTAGTCAGCTTGGCCTTATCTGTAAGGCCCGTATCGCTATTGGCTGGATTTACATTAGATGGCACATCTACACTCGTCAGATCTGGTAGCCAAAGCCAAAGCCAAGCATCAGTTAAGCCTGAAAGATCAGTGCCTGATACTCTATATGTTATTGTAATTTCATCCTCTGGTGTGAAAAAATCGGGTGAAATGGTGGGTGTAATTGCTGTTTGTGCAGCTAATATTTTAGTAAATAGAAATAAAATAGATAGTAGCAAAAATCTTCTCATCTGATTTTTTTTATAAAAAGGGCTGCCTTTAAAGACAGCCCTTTCTAAAATACATTATTTGTTTTTATTGAATAGTGGCAGAATATGATTCACCTCTATTTGCTGTTGATAGCGTAATTGTATAATTACCAGCTGCAACAGTTATATTGGCACCATTAAGTGTTAAAGCAGCTAAGTCCCCACCTAAATTATAGTCCCAACCATTGTTTACTCTGAACTTAATATCACCAGCATCCAAAGCTGTAGTTATAGTAAATGAGCTTCCGCTTTCGGTCATATCGGCATCTGCAGCCCATCCATCACCACCAGTTGTAGCAGCAGTTGCACTTCCTATTAGACCGAATGATGCCTTGTCGATAGTAGCTTGATAGGTACTACCCCCATCCGCAGATGTCACAACGATATAATAAAATCCTGCATCAGCTGCAGCTACTACAAAGTTATCTGTACCTGTCAACTTACCTGAATTATCAGTCGCAGCTCCTACTCCTAACCAAACTCCTCCGTCAGCAACTTTGAATTCTCCTGCAGATAATTCAATCACGCCATACCATCTATAAGTAATTGTACCATCGTGATTAGGTGTAAGTAATGGACCAGCACTCCAGTCTTCAGGACTACCTACAGCAGTACCTCTTAGGCTCCATGGGTGTTCTGTAGGATCATAAGTGATTTGTTCTGCATCACCAGTTCTCGTTAAGGTCCAATCAACATTACCTGGAGTGAAAGTTAATGTTACGGTATAAACACCTTCTGTTTCAGTAAAAGGAGTGTTCGGACCACCAGCGAAACCATCAACACCTAAATTGGTTTGGAGTGCAACATTTTCACCATTAGCATCAACATTGTTAGTCCAGTTGCTATTGTATCTGAATTTGTATCCATCTACCGCTGGTCTAAGCGTAATATTGGTTCCTTCAAAAATTACTGAGGCTGCTGAAGCACCAGTCTTCATAGTCAATTTGGTACCTGTTCCCCAACCACCAGGCGTAACGTCACCTATAATTTCAAAATAATCGACTTTAGTAACAAAAAATAGGCTAGTTGATAAGTCAACATGAATTTGATAGAAACCTGCATCAGAGATGGCAACAGCAGCCCCATCTTCAGTTAAGGTACCTTTAGAAAAGCTATAAGCATCATTGTTATACAACACATCTTCTACAGGACCACCGTAAGTCACGGGAGTGTTGTTTGAGTAGAAAACAAAATTGAAAGAGCCAGCTGTTAAGTAGTAAAAATTACCATAAAAACCATCTCTCATTGTAGGCACACCATCAGCCTGGTCTACAGAGTAAGGTTGTAACTCTACATCAGCAGATATTACTTCCGATGTGGAAGTCCCGATTACATAAAAACCATCGGCTACTACTGGATCTTCGTCAATAATGATCGGATCATCATCTTCAGAGCAAGAAATTAATAGACTCGCCACGGCCATTGTAAAAGCCATTGCAAGGAATTTGATTGAATTATTCATCTTCTTCATACAGTTTATTAGTTTAATTATTGAAAGTTAAGTTATTTCTAATTTTATAAATGCAATCGTTTTTTTGAGATCCATTATTACGGACTTCATTTCTTTTACGAATGCAAATATGAAATTCATAATTAACACAAAGCACATGATGGTAGGGTACAATTGGTTATCAATTATAGCATCTGTTTTATAGCTAATTCAATATGAGTATTTTGAAATGTGTCTCAGATTGGCCAAAAAAAGCAATTTCACTTTTCCAGAGGTTATCAAAAGGTTATCAATCTATATTTACAAAAGCTCCTATTTTTGAAATGTTATAATAGGAAATTAACAGCAAAGAGGCTGTATGTTAACCATCTGTTAACCTCAGTGTCTAAATACTATTTGATTTAGATAGAAAGAATAAACTCGGTAAGGCCCTTGCCAGAATCTGTCTGGATTTTTTTTCTGATCCTGGCGCGCGATACTTTCACACTCTCAGGA
>CAYGNU010000654.1:0-2669 GCA_964351175.1 uncultured Roseivirgaceae bacterium
GATATGGCTTCGGTACTTACATTCATTATATTAACGGATACTTGTCATCTGATACGCATGAAAAATCGAAAGAAGAACTTCATAGGTTGTTAAAAGCAACAGGAATCAGCAAAAGCAATGTTTATGTTGATACCTTAATTTCTCCTTCATTTACTAGTGCAGTAGCACAATCGATGCAATTGCCAAGTGTTTCTGGCAAGGAGATTAATATGATCCTGTTTGAGTATTCTAAAAATGAACCTGAAAACCTCAATCATATCATTGATAATTTCACCATGGTTAAGGCGGCTGATTTTGATATATGTTTACTTGGCTCTTCTGATAAAGAGTTTGGTTTTATGCACGACATTCATATTTGGCTCACGCCAAGCGATATTACTAATAGTAGTCTTATGATTTTGATTGGCTATATCATCATGGGGCACAAAGATTGGAGAGATGCAGAAATTAAAATATTTGCAGTTGTGTCTAAGTCAGAATTATCATCTAAGGAAGAGAATTTAGTAACCCTTATTAAAGCAGGTAGACTGCCAATCTCACCTAATAATATCAAATTAATTCAGCATGAAGAAAATGTCAATATTAAAGACATTGTAAACGAGCGATCACAAGATGCGGATTTGACTATTCTTGGATTTAGGGAAGAGGCTATAAAACAACTCGAACATAATCTTTTTGGAGGTTATGACGATATTGGCAATATTCTGTTTATCAACTCTTCAAAGGCTAAGGATATAGAATAAGTTAAACTTCAATCCTTTTTTTAAGCTTAACTGGATCTTTTTTCTTTCTCATTTTTATATTTAGAACTTCTACTATAAGAGAGAAGAATACCGCAAAATAAATATATCCTTTTGGTACATGATAATGTAGTGCTTCTATTCCAAGCATAAAACCTATGAGAATTAGGAAAGACAAAGCTAGAATTTCAAGTGTAGGGTGCTGGCTAATGAAATCACTTATGTTTTTAGAGAAAAACATCATAATTCCCATTGAAATAACAACAGCTATTATCATTAAAATAAGCTGATCTGTTAAACCAATGGCAGTAAGTATAGAATCAAATGAGAAAATAATATCTAATAAGATAATTTGACCAACTACTGTTACCATTGAGTGCACCTTCGTTTTCTTTTCCTCGCCTACGACACCTTCCATTTTATGATGTACTTCCATTGTGCTTTTAAAAATCAAAAAGATGCCTCCTGCTAATAATATTAAATCCCGACCACTAAAATCATGCTCGAATAGTGTGAATAATGGTTGAGTAAATGTTATAATATATGTGATTCCTAAAAGCAGGGCTATTCTAAAGATCAGCGCTAGACTCAAACCAATATTCCTGGCTTTGGATTGTTGTTCTTTAGGTAGTTTATTAGATACAATGGAGATGAAAATGATATTGTCTATGCCCAAGACAATTTCTAAAAAAGTAAGTGTTAGTAAGGCTACCCAAGTAGCTGGGTTTAAAAATATTTCCATAGCGCCAAATATAGCCTAATGTGATAAAATTTTAAGTTAACTTGATTAAGTTATCCTATGATTATGATCACAATCTAGTAATCAAGACTATCAAATAGTTTTTTGAAGTTAGATAGGTCATTCCCATAAATTTTGTAGCAAAGCAGTTTAACAACGATAAAACTGATGACTAAAGTAGCTATTGTATAATGCCAATGGCCTAAAACCTCATTCCATTTACCATAAGTATCGAATTGGAACTTCACCATTAATAATGCAAAAAAAAGAGGCAGAATGGCCTGATAGAATACCATATAGCCTTCTAACCGATTTTTGATTTTTAAAACAGCAGATTTAATCCCATCTTTTGTCAAATCCACATTATTCAAAAGGATGTATTTAATGCGATAATGGATGATTAAGACACATGCGATTATGACGATTTGGCCACTTACCATAAAACGACTTTGCAAACCAATATAAAAAGTAATGGCAATGAGTATTATTGTTGTAACCCCCATTAAGAGTAGGTCTAAAAGCATTTTTCTGTTGGTTGATTTTAATGAACGTTCAGTTTTAAATTCAAATATTTGGTTGATTTCAGTTCTGCTGTATTGAACCGTTTCAACCTTAAACTCTTTTAGTTGATCAATATCTATCATTAGTTCTGATTAAATTTTTCCTTCAATTTATTTTTCAATCTGTTTAATCGGGCTCCTATATTAGATTCTGTTATGCCCAATATAGATGACATTTCATTATATGATTTACTGTCCAGATAAAGGGTGATCAATGCCTTTTCATTAGCATCTAACTTTTCAATGGCACTTTGTAACAATTCCTCGTAAGTCTCAACATTATCTTGTTCATATGACTTTTCAAATTCAATCTCAAAATTTGCTTCCCTCGCTTTCATTACCTTTTTGATATAGGTAATGGCCGTGTATAGTGATACTCTGTATATCCAAGTTGATACTTTGGCATCACCTTTAAAATTTTGATAACCTTTCCATAGCTGGAATAGAATTTCCTGGAACAAATCATGATGATCATTAGTCGTGTCAGTATAAATGCGACAGACATTGTGTATGATCTTTTGATTGTCATCAACAATTTCTAAAAATTGATTTTCTTTTTTATTCAATTTTGGTGTCGTTACTAAATTGATAGTCTGTAGAATGATGTAAATATTACAAGAACTTAATAAT
>CAYGNU010000655.1:0-2666 GCA_964351175.1 uncultured Roseivirgaceae bacterium
CTGTTTTCTCTGAAGAGGAATAATTCATGCTAATCGCTACGACAGCTAATTTTCGATTACTTAATCTTCCTGCTTTAAAATTGATGGTTAGGCAGAAAAGATCATTTACAGGATTTTTAGAAGCATAGATAGTATGCGTATCTGTTTCAATAATTTCTAAATCTTTATCGAAAACAACAAATTTTGGTTTAGGAGTAGTGCTTTCTATTAACTCCCATTTTTTGGCAAATGTTGAACTTCCTGCTTGCTCAGTTTTTACCGGTTTAAAAGGAGGTTTATCTAACTTGTTCTTTTTACCAAAACCTGTTCTTGAGATTAATTTAGCATAGTTCTCGCCAAAATATTGATTAGCGACTCTTATAATATCATCTTTAGAAATACTATTTATCTTATCTGGATAGGTAAGTGTTTCATTCCATCTTTCATCTTGATTTAAACTTTCCCCGATCCTTATTCCTCGGCTCACATTTCTTTCCAAAGATTTTTGAAAATTGATGCCAATCGTGCTTTTCGCAGCCTTCATAAAAGAGTCTTCAAAATTACCTGTCTTGATACTGGTGATTTCTTTTTGGACTTTTTTCTCAGCTGCTCCAAGTGATTGTCCAATTATCTTGGGCACATAAAAAACAGACATGATACTGCTTTCATTTTGAATAGTGCTAAATGCACCTACGTATAGCATTTCATTATTGAGTTGTAATTTGTTTAATAAACCAGTCTCTCCTTCATTGAAAAGCATTTGTTCAATGATATCCATAACAGGGCGGTCGGGGTGATTGGCAGAAGGTGTCTGATAGGAAATTACCGCTACTCTAACAGGCGTAATTCTTCTTTTAGCTACAGGATTTCCAATGATTGGTGCTGGGGCAGCCACATCATTGACAAGTTTTGGGTCTGATTTCAAACCGCTGAAGTATTTTTTTGCAAGGTTTTGAGCCTCATCAGGGTCAAAATTTCCAGATAAGATCAGTGCCATATTATTAGCCACATAGTATTTATCAAAAAAAGCCTGCATGTTTGAGATTGATGGGTTCTTCAGATGCTCAGTTTTACCTAAAGTTGTCCATTGTCCATAAGGATGATTTGGATAGACCAATTTATTTGTCTCTTCAAAAACCTTTCTCTCCATATTATCCATTGCCCTGTTTTTCTCCTCATATACCACCTCCAACTCTGACTGGAAGGATCTGAAAATTGGATTTCTGAAACGCTCAGCATATAAACTCATCCATTTTTCTAATTCGTTGCCAGGAAATGAATTATGATAAAATGTCATTTCTTTATTAGTAAAGGCATTGATACTAGTACCTCCAATTTCTCTAAGTAATTTGTCAAATTCATTAGGCAAGCCAAATTTGGACGCCTTAACAGCCTGTTGGTTAATTTGCTGTTGGAAGCTCAATTTTCTCTCTTTTTCTGTAGCTAAGGCCATTTGATCGTACAAAAGGGTGATAGAATCTAAGTGTACCTTTTCAGATTCGAAGTCTGTAGTTCCTAGTTCATCAGTACCCTTAAAAAGAAGGTGCTCCAGATAATGGGCCATTCCTGTTGCGTCTGGGGATTCATGTTTTGATCCCGCATTAACCAGGACAGCACCAAAAACATTTGTGGCTGTTGAGTCATAATTTAGAATTACCTTGAATCCATTATCAAGCGTATATTCTTTGATTTCTAAAATAGGATTAATTTGGGCAGAGGAGTGAAATACTATAGTAGTTAAGAAAATGGCAAGAAAAGAACTTTTAAAACGTTCCATAAGAGCTAATTATTAAATTATCAAAACTTCAATTATTAAAAATAATGCTCGAAGAGCATAAAAGTTTAGATAAGTAGATTTAATTCTTATAATAATGAGAGTCTCTTACTCAGTTTCTGTCATTTTCATTAAGGGTATTTCGATAGTAATTTTTGTGCCTTCGCCCAATTCGCTTTCAATATCGATGGTTCCTCCTAGCCGGTCAATGCACTGTTTAACAATGTACATTCCCAAACCTGATCCATCAGACTGTTCACTTGCACGATAGAACATATCAAACACCTTCCCTAGATATTCTTCAGATATACCAATACCATTATCCTCAAAAATCCAGGAAATTTTAGTCTTTAAAATTTTGATGTTGATGGAAAGGAGATTGGTCTCAAGTTCTTGATTCCTGTATTTGAATGCATTTGAAAGGATATTGCCAAGTACGATTTTTAGCCTCAGTTTGTCTAAAATTAGCTTGCTAACATCGCCAGTAACCTTAGTATTAATATTCATTTTATTGAATCCTTCCAAGAATTCAAGCCCCTCAATGCTTTCGTTAATTAACGCTTGAATATCAACAATTTCATTAATGACACCCAACCGACTTGCTCTTGAATAATTGAGCATTGAGTTGATAAACTCGTCCATTTTAAGAATCCGATTTTCAATCTTGTCTATATATTCTGAGTTAGTGTTTTGATGTTCTAACTTATATAAGTTAACAAGCCCTAAAACTGAGCGCAACGGTGAGCGTAGGTCATGAGAAGTCTTATAAACTAACTGATCAAGTTCAAAATTTCTGTCTGACAGCTCATCTAGTGTTTTGACAAGACTTTCTGTATTTGATCTTAAAGCGTCATTCGATTCTTCTAATTCTTTTTCTAGTTTTGCTCACTATGAATTTCTTTTAAGAAGGGGG
>CAYGNU010000656.1:0-2650 GCA_964351175.1 uncultured Roseivirgaceae bacterium
TAATCTGCTGTTGTAGATGAACTTGTGAAATTTGAAAATGTAGATTACAAAGATTGTACGCTTCGTGAGGATGAAGGTGTCATTTTTATGAATCCCGAGTATGGGTTGAGACTTGGAGAAGTCACGGAATTAGAAAAAACCTACTCAGAAATAGGTGATTTTTTCAAGCAAAGAGCCAAAGGCTACATGGGATATATTTTCACTGGCAATCTTGAATTGGCTAAACGTGTTGGACTAAAAGCCAAAAGGAGGATAGAGTTATATAACGCCAAAATAGACGCTCGACTTTTAGAGTATGAACTATATGGTGGGAGCAAAAAAAATACTAAATTTCCTACATGACTCAGAGATTGAGAAAGGTTGGGCAATCCTTTTACTATTCATTTCCAATTCAACTGTTAATCAACCACTTAAGAAGAAATCACATTCTTCTTTTGTGCTGGATAGTATTATTTGCCATGATATCTGGAAATCTGGGTAAATATCTAGGTATACCTTATCTATTTCTAGATCCGGTATATCTAAATAAAGTTAATTTCCTCTCTTTTTTTATTGTAGGAGTAACAATAGCAGGCTTTAGTGTAGCTTTTCATATCGCTACATATATTATCGATGGGCACCGGTTCTCGTTTATTGGCACCTTACCTAAGCCGTTTACTACTTTCAGTATAAATAATAGCATTGTTCCTTTTGCATTTCTTATTGCTTATGTCGGCTATATTATAGGTTATCAAGTCTCCAATGAATACTTAGAATTTGAAGAGCTTTCGATTTTAGTGAGTGGCCTTTTGGCTGGATATATTAGCATGGTTGCAGTGCTTTTCACATATTTCTGGTTTACCAATAAAGACATTTTCAAATATGTGGTATGTAAACTAGATGAAAAGCTAAAGAAAAATGTCAAAGTGACTAGAGCAAATGCCATGAAAAAACTAGGTATAGCCAAGAAGAATCAAGTCAGAGTGGATAGCTTCTTAAATATGAACTTCGCTTCAGAAAGCGTAGATGATTATAAAGGGTTTTATGATAAGGAAACTGTGTTACAGGTATTTGATCAGAATCACTTCAATCTGGTCATCATTCAATCTTTGATTTTCGCAATCATTCTGGCAATGGGGATCTTCAAAGATCATGAAGTCTTCCAATTACCCGCTGCTGCTAGTGCAGTTCTTTTCTTTACTGTATTTGTCATGTTTGCCGGTGCTTTCGAATATTGGTTTGGCAAATGGTCAACTACGGCAGGTTTAGGCCTTTTGATTCTTTTAAACATAGTAGTGAAGCAAGATTTTTTGCATAAGACTTACAAAGCATTTGGCCTCAACTACACTACACAGCCAACACCTTACAATCTTGATCAAATAATAGCTTCTAATTCATCTGATATCAGAGAAGCTGATAAGCAACATACAATAAAAATACTTGAAAATTGGCGCGCTAAATTTCCTAAAGAAGAAAAACCTAAAATGGTGTTTGTTTGTGTTAGTGGTGGTGGACAGAGAGCTGCCCTTTGGACACTTAACACCTTGCAAAATGCGGACAGTGCGACCAATGGTGAGTTGTTTAAACATACGATGTTAATGACAGGAGCATCAGGCGGGTTGATTGGTGCTAGCTATTTCAGGGAAATGGCCTTAAAAAAATATAGAAATCAAATTGACAATTTGTACTCCCAAGAATACCTTGACAGAATGGGGAGTGATAATTTGAATGCAATTATCTTCAGCTTTTTAATGAACGATCTTTTTGTTCAATTTCAACATTTTGAATATGCAGGTTTAGAATACACGAAAGATAGGGGCTATTCATTCGAGCGTCAGTTAAGCAAAAACACCAACGGCTATTTGGATAAGAAATTGAAAGATTATCACGATCCAGAGTTCTATAGTGAGATACCGATGATGATCCTTGCTCCTACCATTATCAATGATGGGAGAAAATTATACATCTCCCCTCAGAACATGTCTTACATGATGAATTCTTTAGATTCAGGATATATGAAAGATAAAATCAATGGAGTAGAATTCTTGAGATTTTTTAAAGATCAGGGCAGCAAGAATTTAAGGTTTCTTAGTGGCTTGAGAATGAGCGCAGCCTTTCCCTATATCACACCAAATATTTCACTACCCAGCGATCCACCTCTAGATATTATGGATGCCGGTGTAACTGACAACTTTGGCATTTCTGATGCAGTACAATTTCTCTTTGCCTTCAAAGACTGGATTGCTGAAAACACTTCTGGTGTTGTACTAGTGTCCATAAGAGATTCTGAAAAAGATGGCCCTATAGAAAGAAAAACAAATTTGTCATTGCTCGACAAAACCACCATGCCAATAAGCAGTATCTATCAGAATTTTGAGAGCCTTCAGGATATCACCAATGATAACAAAATAGAATATGCACGGAGTTGGTTTAATGGCACCATCGATCGTGTAGACATCCAATATGTACCTAGAGAATATCTGCTCGAAAATCGCTCTAAAACAGATAGTCTTAAACTAGATAATGTTAAAAGAGCCTCGCTGAGTTGGAGATTGACGAGCAAAGAAAAACAAAGTCTTATTGAGAATATTAAGACTAAAAAGAACCAAGCAGCTATTCAAAAGATTAAAACCCTAATCAATAAGCAGTAAGCATTACTAACTAATGATTG
>CAYGNU010000657.1:0-293 GCA_964351175.1 uncultured Roseivirgaceae bacterium
CCATCTTTTCTTGCCTGTCAGTAGTCTTTAATATAGGTGTAGAATTTTCACTATCATTATTTTTTTCTGATGACAACACCTCTAACTTAAACACCTCATCTGACTCTATTTTTCTTTCAATCCATTTATAGTCAGTTTGTTTATCTAAGTCCGAGCCTTGCAACAGAACTGTACATAAATCTTGATTTCCTCTACGTTTATATGTCACAAGAAACATTATTGTTTGATTGACAGATTCTAAAGAAGCAATTGCATCTTTTTTGGTATTAGTTTCTAGAAGGAGCATAAGTGGT
>CAYGNU010000657.1:303-2643 GCA_964351175.1 uncultured Roseivirgaceae bacterium
GCTATTAGTTACTATAAACTTCATAATTAATTTGGACATTTATTAGAATCCCATTTAAGTGTTTTGTTGCAAAGAGTAAGGCAATTATGACAACAATCAATACAATCAGGCACCCAGCAACTAATATATTTATCCATACAAAAATCTAAATTCTCTGATGTGTCAGTAGTAATTTCCCAGTGATGATAAATATATACTGCAACAAATGCAGTACCTAATATTATTTCACCGACTGGTGTTGGTTCTGCTAGAGCTATTAAAGTTAATGTTGATAACATTGCACTATCAAAATCATTTTCAATTTGGTCATTATCAAAACTTATTTCATAACCTTCACTATCAAGAAAAACTAGGTCTGGTAACAGCCAAGCATATAGTGTAGCGTCATATGTAAAGATAACACCATTCTCATCAATTGCTTGCATACCGTGATATGGATTACTTCATCAATCTATTGAAAGGGAGGACTAGGAAATCTCCTTCAGCTTAGCTAAATCAAACTAATTCTTATTGAGCTGGCCGGTCTTTGAGCTACAGACCTAGGGAAGCCGAAGAGGTTGTTTACTGAAGACAAGAACCACAGCGGAGGAAATCTTGCTACCCGTTTAGTCATGCCGTCAGGCATCTTTACCATTCAGTTATATGTTGTGATAAAGAATTCTCCTCTGCGCTACGGAATGAGTAGCCAGATTAAAATCTAGAAAACCTTTAACCATTCATTAAACCCAAACTCTCCGTACTTTTCTTATTTTTACGTTTCCTTTTTAATCTGTACTGCTCATGAGCGATCGCTATGCACAAAGAGGGGTTTCTGCCTCTAAAGAAGATGTCCACAATGCCATCAAAAACATTGATAAGGGATTGTACCCTAAAGCATTTTGTAAGATAGTAGAAGATCATCTGGGTGGTGACCCTAACTACTGTACTGTAATGCATGCTGATGGAGCTGGCACCAAGTCATCTTTAGCCTATATCTACTGGAAAGAAACTGGTGATATTTCTGTTTGGAAAGGTATCGCTCAGGATGCCATCATCATGAATACCGATGATCTAATTTGTGTGGGTGCAGTGGATAATATTCTGCTTTCATCGACCATAGGTAGAAACAAAAATCTGATTCCTGGCGAAGTAATCGCTGAGATTATTGAAGGTACCGAGGAGGTATTGCAAATGCTTCGTGACAATGGGATGAACATCATCAGTACCGGTGGAGAAACGGCTGATTTGGGCGATTTGGTAAGAACTATAGTGGTCGATAGCACTGTAACGGCAAGAATGAAAAGATCAGATGTTATTGATAATAAAAATATTCAAGCAGGTGATGTCATTGTAGCCTTTGAGTCTTATGGCCAGGCAACCTATGAAACCGCTTACAATGGTGGCATGGGAAGCAACGGACTTACTTCTGCCCGTCATGACGTGTTTGATAAATCATACGCTGCAAAATATCCTGAAACTTATGATCCTTCTGTTCCTTCTGACCTGGTTTATACTGGCGGATATAAAATGACTGATAAAGTTGAAGGTGTTCCTTTAGATATGGGCAAGCTGGTGCTGTCACCAACTCGAACTTACGGGCCAATTATGACGGCCATTCTAAATGAATACAAAGGCCAAATTCATGGCGCTGTTCATTGTAGTGGAGGTGCGCAAACCAAAGTGTTACACTTTGTGGATAATGTGCATGTGATAAAGGACAATCTATTTGAAATACCACCTTTATTTCAAGCCATTCACGAGCAAAGCGGCACTGATTGGAAAGAGATGTACAAGGTTTTCAATATGGGTCATCGATTAGAATTGTATGTTCCTGAAAACATAGCAGCAGATTTAATTTCAATAGGTGCTTCATTCAACATCAGGGGTAAAATTATTGGTAGAGTAGAAGGAGCAGATAAAGCTCAGGTCACTGTGAAAAGTGACAAAGGCGAGTTTGTTTATAACTAAGCTTGAAGCTCAGGAATTTCAACACTAAAAGTACTTCCCTTACCCACTTCACTTGAAAGTGAAATAGATCCTTCTAGTTTATCAACAAGCGATTTTACAAGTGACAAACCTAACCCGTTGGAAGCCTCACCTGCAGTTGGTGTAGCGGAGAGGGGCTTGAATTTTTGATATAGATTTTTCTTGTCTTCTTCGGTAAAACCAGGGCCATGGTCTTTCACTGTGATTTTTAACAAATTAGAACTTTTGAAAGCCTTTACTTCAACTTCTGAGTCTTTAAAGGAGTACTTAATGGCATTTGAAATCAAATTGTCAATGATTCTTTCCAGAAACAGCTGATTAGTCACAAAATTGCTGTCTAAGTTGAGATCGCTCTTAAGGGTAATACTTTTTGCC
>CAYGNU010000658.1:0-2633 GCA_964351175.1 uncultured Roseivirgaceae bacterium
TAAGCTCTTACCACGCCGATAATACACTCCAAGTTGAACGATGTGGAAGTTCTTTCCTATCTCAAAAGCATAGGCAAGATAACCATCTACATTAAATTCGAACGGATCTTCAAAAAATTCATCATTTATGTAACTCGGTAATAATACGAACTGACCTGATAGATCAGTTGAAATATATACCCCGGAAGTATCCTGTCCATTAACCTTGTTAGTTCCAAAAAATATCAGACTTAATACGAATACTAATTTGATTGATTTAAGCTTCATTTTCTTTTCTCCTCTTTTAGTTTTTTTGTTGAATTAATCCTCTCTCAAATGCCACGGTTGGTAAGCAATGAGTTGGTTACTTGTTTGGGCAAAAATTTTATCACTGGAAGCGGCTACATGCCAGAAGTAGGAACCACCATCAGGTACAGGTTCAGTATGAACCAGTTCTCCTGTTTCAGCATTTAATACAAACAATTGGTTATGATCGGAATGGTATATATATCCTTCAAGATAAACAGGGCGTACCAACGTAGAACTTGTCCAATCGAATCTCCATTTTTTTTGCCCTGTTTTTTTATCAAGAGCTAAAAGTGTGCCACCTGCTCCTGAATAAATATGGTTAGGACCCACTAATAGTGATTCGGTATACTCAAGTTGGTCAGCTGTAACATATTCCCATATGACCTCTCCATTTTCTGAATTAAGAGCGACAACCACTCGTTCTGGTGAATTACCTCTTGTTCCACCATAAAGAATATTCTCTTCAATATTTAATGGTTCTCCGAATCCACCATATTCCGTTTTATATACCCATAAACTATCTTTAGTTTGAAAATCAAAGACTCGAATTCTTCCTAATGTCAACTCACCATGTATTGTTTTTCCTTGAGCTAGATAGACCTTATCCTCAGCATAAGCAATCCCACTGGTTCCGAATTCCACGTCCAGATTATACTTCAAAGAACCATCATTATTGATTATATAAGCATCCAGAGTATCGCCAACAATCCCAAAACCATTTTTGACGACCGAATTATTACCTGCAATATGCGCTAGTATTCCATCTTCTTTATCTAAGGTATATAAAACTCCTCCATCTATTGCATCCCAAACTCTTACTGATTGCTTATGGTTTGAAATAACCCTTTGATTCTCTATATCAAATAACATAATTGAGCTTTGCAATCCTATTTCTTCTGGTATTTCACCATTCCAAACAAGTTCTCCAGTATCCATATTAATAGCTGTAAGATTTCTGGCACCTGCAAACACAATATTTTCGTCGCCAATTACTAATGGAGGACAATTCGGAATGTCTATTGCATTAGTTTGTATATTCCATAAAACTTCCAGTTGCTCTTCATTTGTTTCTTTTGTGGGTGCCCCCAAACAAGAAGTGATTAATAAACCTATTGATATCAAATGTTTCATTACTTTCAAGTTTTAAAATGAAGCGGCTCAAAGCCGCTTCATTGATTAACTACTTAATTATTATTGTTACTGAAATCATCATTAATCCAATCTTCAGCTCGTTCTAAAGACGGATTTATATCTCCCTTATTAAATACTCCCGGCAAAGTATAAGCCCGTTTGTAATTTCTTAACTCAAAGTGGTTATAACCTCCATCAGCAGAAACATCATCAAAATATTGATTGTGAGCACTGGTAAGTGCTTGACCTTGTTTCCATACTACACTATTAATATTAACCACTCCATCATTTTTATCGGCAGTTTTATATTCTGTAGTTACCGTTCTGAACTCTCCATTTGGATTATCTGAACATTCACCACCAATAATGTTTTTATTGATGTTGAAAAACCCACCTGGCAAATCGTCTCTGCCCCCTGAACCTTCACAAGGAGGATAGTATTCCTGATAACTTACTGTAGTAAATTTATAAGAATTTATTAATTCGCCCCAGGTTACATCTATATTGTCAATTTCCAGCTTAGCTTGTTTCCATAAGTTCTCTCTGTAATGAGCGTAGTCTCTGGAATCTCTACAACTTGCTCTAAATCTACACCAGTGGTATCGATCAGCCAATTGTCGAAAATAGCCCTCATTTCTACTGAAGTATTCATTTCTTAAATCAGTTATCTGATTTACTACCTTATATTCATCTTTGTATGCATCATCTTCAAAAATATGCCCAATCATCCTGAATGGTATTTTTGACTTTTCGGCGCCAATTATTGATAGATAATTTTGAGGATGAAAAGAAGTATTTGTAGGACTATACCCATTAATCTGATTTATAACAGTCCCATTTCTTCCAATTATACTTGCTGCTTCTGATTCAATAATAGTATCGGCATATCCTAAAGCTGTATCTCTAGCAACCTCAAGATATTCTGGTATGGCTGCAATTTGGCTTTTAACTGAAGTCCCTCCTCCAAATAAAGTAAAGAGACTCTGCATTGATAATAAAAAATTAACTGTAGGTGCAACATGTTGCTGAGCAGCATCTATATTATTTTTTATTCTTGTGATAGAACTATTTATTAACGCCTTACTCACATTTGTGGCTTCTGCTCCCTGAGAAGGCCCTGCAACGGAAACTACTGCGACTACATTATATCCAAGATTTTTCAATGACGGGTATAATGCTCTTGCAACAATCCCACCAAGACTGTGACCAATAAT
>CAYGNU010000659.1:0-2632 GCA_964351175.1 uncultured Roseivirgaceae bacterium
TTGCAGCGATACCGCCAGGTCTTTTGCTTACTACTTTATAATTGATAGCCATGATGCTTATGAGTTGTTGGGTTTAACACTATATGCTATCTATGAATACGGCATTGCGGATAAAAAAGATATAGATCTTAATGAATTAAGATGACTATCCTTAGTATAAGAGATATTGATCTTAAGTAGAAAAGATAGCTATCATTTGTGCTCTTTAACACCACCTTGCAGCTAGTAATACAGCATGTCACTGGTGTGAGATAAGCCATTCATTATGATAAGATGAAGCACTCACTCCCGTGTAGTGAGAATGGCTAATGGTTAGAGGCTCATAAGGGCACGAACCTCGGCGAGGGAATACATCATCATACAGTCAATTAAATCGCTCAGCATATGGAATAAAAGCCCTATTCCAATAATGTTATACGGCTTGCGAAAGAAGAGAAGTATCACATACACGATCATTGCATAGTACGTATGCAAAGGGTGAAAATTGATACTGCACCTATCTGCTTGGAAAATTGGATTGGCAACCAAGTGGTCAATGTCCACCAGCATGGTAGCAAGCATTATCAAAGAGGCTTTTTTCCAATCTTTCCTAAAGAATGCATAAGCAATGAAAAATGGGAATCCTACATGCAAAAAGTAGTGTATAAATGTCTGCATAACTACTCGTTCTTAATCAGCTTCAAAGTTGTTATTTTTTACTCAGGTTTGTGAGGATATCAACCTTAGTGAGGGGTATGAGGTGTAGGCATTAGTCTAAGCCTGCGTCATGAACTGGACTGCTTTAATAATGAGTGGGCGATGACCAGGTTTAAAACCCATGGAAACCAAGATGATAACTGATAAATAGGCATGAATGGTACACTGGTTAGAAGTGGAATCAACAACAATGTCCTTTGTGTAATGGCAGAAAAAGTAAGCGCATAGCTAAGGTAAGACCATCTCTTGTGGCTATTGAAATGGTGACTTCTAATAGCAAGTATAGATTTTGTTGTGATAAAAAGCCAAACAATAGCCAGTACAGTAAAGCCTGTAGAAGTAATCCATCCGCCCATAGCGAAAGGTGCTACTAGGATACCACATAAGCTGCTAACAACTACAGAAACAAAGTAAGCGTATCCAATTAGTCTATGGATCGACTTATTCCTTTCCCGAATGCGTGTTACAAATTGAAAAGGACCAAAGGTTATAGCCATGAGTCCAAATAGCACGTGTGATCTAAAAACGACCAGATACCACAAGCTAGAGGCAGCCTCTTTTCTTCTTAGTATACCTGAATGATCATTGTAGATGTAATGGACTGACATCAATATCATAGATATAGCTCCAATGATTAAAAACGCTATAAGGGCTTTTTTCTTCATTCCTTAAACATAGGAGACACACCTTTGAGAAGTCAAGGAAAGGGCTGAGTGTCAAAGGAATGATTTGAATGACAAAACCAATGATGTGAACGCCCTTATTATGTGGTAAATAGCAGGCCTTCACCAGATAGTTTAGTTCGACTTTGAAAGGGATTTTTTTATGTCTGGGATATATTTTCTAGAAACAGGTACTTCAGAGGTACCATCCGCAAGTGTCAATTTTAAACCTTGTGCATTCCCGGAAACGTTGGTTACCTTATTAATGTTGACCAGATAGGACCTGTGACATCTCTGCAGATTGGCGGCATTTAGCTGCTTTTCAAATGAGGTAAGGGAGATTCTATAGGTTGATCGAGTCAAGTCTGCCTCGTTGGAAAAATACAAATCCGTATAGTTTCCTATTGCCACTGCATGGTTAAAATCCCGATCTTCAAAAGTAAAAGTCTCATTCTTTAAATCAGTGACGATCAAGTAAACGCCAACCTTTGGTGTTTGGTCATTTTTATTTTTCCCCTTCAAGATAGCAATGGCCGCCTCCTTATTCATTGCATCTCTTCTCTTGAAATCAATCAAGATGAAAAAGGAAAAAGGGATACTTCCCAAGACAAATGTCCTGTTGATAATCCACCAGTAGTTGGACCAACTGAAGCTCATCGAGTTGATGTAATTTGTGTAGAGGCCGTTTAATGTGGCGATGACCAACAAAATAGCAGAGCAAAAGATGATTTGATGTTTTACCTTCCAATGCTTGTCAGCAAAGATTTCGGGTAGAAAAAACGGCAAGACGTACAAAAAAATGATAAGTACAAAAGCCGATATGGCACCAAAGAAAAGCAGCGATCCAATAGTGTTTTTACCACTTGAGATGTTAATCTCAAAGGGCTCAAAGTAGATCAGGAAAAAGGCAATAAATACACCGAACAGCAGCGAGACCACCAGATTTCTTTTGGTCGGGTTTGGTGCCGGATATTCATTGTTTAAAATCATGGTCTAGCTACTTGGGGACCTTTACATCAGAATAACAAACATATATTCGTTATCTCCAAAATACTAGTTTATCCTAAGCTTATCATTAAGCAAAAATTGGAATTTGGCTTTGCCGAGCAATGATTACTTTTCTAGGAGTTTGAAATTACCCTTATCATTTGGCCCTACCAACTGTTACAGTTCGTTAGTGACTTTCTTCTGGCCCCATGTGATCGTAGCGCAACCGAAAAAAAGCTTTTGGTAATTACTATCAAGTCCTTCGTCAAGAAGTTTATTATGAAAGC
>CAYGNU010000660.1:0-2617 GCA_964351175.1 uncultured Roseivirgaceae bacterium
GATAATGAACAAGACGATCTATTAAAAGGTCTTTGGCTCATTGCCACATATCAATATCCTGATCTAGAATATTTAAAACTTAAGCAAGACCTAGAGCAAATATATTATGAAGCATGGCTGGAGTTTAAGCCAGATGTTCATCCGTTCGATCAGGTGAAAATTCTTAATAGCGTTTTATTTAGTAAACTGAAATTTGGGGCCAACACCAAAAATTTTCATTCGCCTAGTAATTCGATGATTAACATGGTACTGGAATCAAAAAAAGGAAATCCAATATCATTATGTGCAGTCTATATGCTGGTGGCTAAGAAACTGAAGATGCCGATTTATGGTGTTAATTTGCCCAACCTATTTATTCTAACTTACATAGACAATACACATCAACAGTTTTATATCAATGCATTCAATAGGGGGTTAATCTTCTCAAGGGATGACATAAATAATTACGTACAAGAACTAAGAATTAATCCGCAAGAAAGTTTCTTTCAGCCTTGCGATAATGCTGAAATCATAAGAAGAAGCTTAAGAAACTTAATGAACTCTTTTGAGAAAATAGGTGATCATAATAAGTCCGAAGAAGTTAAAACACTTCTTCATTGTATCTCAAATGGAGATATAAGCGGATTAGATTAATTTTATTTAATCATGCATCCTATCGGGCGAGTATTGGGGCTTGACGGGCTGCGCCCTGCAATTAGATTTTCTATATTCATTTTCAAGTAGGCTTCTTTTACATCAGAGGCTACTTGGGGATTGTTATCAATAGCTCCTTTGTAAAAGACATTAAAACTAGAACCACTGGGCTTTAAAAGAAATACTTCAGGACTTTTCTTAGCTCCAAAGGCCTTCATTACAATACCTTCTTTATCGGCTAGGTACGGAATATTTATACCCCAAGTTGAAATTTTATTTTTCATCTCTTCTTCTGATTCTTTGTCGTCATCATAGCTGTTGACTAAAAGAAATTGAATATCACCAGAATAGTCAGAAACTAATTGTGTAATTCTACCTTCATAGTATACTGAAAATGGGCAAACATTGCTTGTGAAGATGACTACTACACCCTTTTTACCTTTAAATTCACTTAAAGAAGTCTTGGATTTAGAATTAACATCCATAAGAGAAAAGTCAGCAACATTTTGAGCGTAAGTGTAACCTATGGTAAGAATTGATATTAATATAAACACTTGTCTTTTCATGATTCTGTTATTTAAGAAACATTGTAAGTGAGCACATAGTCTTCTGTTACTCTGAATTCTAAATTATGTTTTTTTGTGCTACCGTTAACTATTATGTTACCAGTAATTGTGCCAGTTGGAGCATGGTCATAAGTTTCCAATAATAGATTTTCTGAGAAAATAAGTCCACGTTTACCATAAATCTTATAGAGTGTTTCTTTGGCACACCATGCTTTACAGAGCATAATTGTATCGTTTTTAATAAACTCAAGCTCTGATTTAGCTAAAAATCTATGAGCTATTTTATTCAGTTTTTCCTTTGGTTGTTCGATATCTATACCTACATCTTGTGTTTTGTCAATTATCGCGGCCACATACGGATAGGAGTGGCTTAATGAAATTTCACATTTGCTATTAATCAGGCTCGGCTTTCCATGCTCATCCTTTACTATTCCTTCAAAATTGATATCAAATTGAGCTGCTAACAGCTTAATCAGTATTCTGCCACTAAGCCACTCTAGCTTTTTCTTATCTACTTTATATAAACTCATTTCCTTGTGCTGATTATCGGATAGTGAAATAAGTTGAAGTAATTGATCAAGGGTTTCTGTGATATGCCAGATACCAACTAATCTTGACGGCTTAATTTGTTCTATTTTGTCTAGAGGCATTTGATTACTAGTGGATAACTTGCTTCTTTGCCTTAAAATTAATTAATAATTGTCAGCATCCTCTTCATGAATAAGGTAACAGTAAGTAAGATTGAAACTTACACAGGCCATAAGGATAGCATCTATACTTTAGAGAGGTCACAATTTGATCACGTATTTTTTTCTGGTGCTGGTGATGGTATGGTGGTAAGCTGGGATATGAAAAACCCAGATAACGGGCAATTAATAGCTCAACTGCCAAATTCAATTTATGGACTACATCTTATTGAAAACTCAAATATTCTAGCAGTAGCCCATAATTATGATGGTATGCATTTTATTGATTGGGTCAATAAAAAGGAAGTTGGTTCGTTGAAATTTACAGAAGCAGCCATATTTGATGTCACTTCTTATAAAAACCACATGTATGTTGGAGATGCTGATGGCTACTTATACATCATTGGATTAAATCCGATCAAGATATTACAAAAGATAAAAATTTCTGAAAAGAGCGTTAGGACATTGGCGATCAATACCGTAAAAAAGGAGCTTGCCGTTGGTACTAGCGATCATAGTATTGTTATTTATAGTCTTGAAGATTACTCAGTGAAATTCAAGCTTAAAGATCATGATAGCTCAGTATTTTCAGTGTGCTATTCTCCAGATAATGAGTTGTTATTGAGTGCTGGAAGAGACGCACATATAAAAATTTGGGATGTTAACGCAGGATATTTGTTATTAGAAGACATAGTGGCTCATATGTATGCCATTAACAATATCACATTTAGT
>CAYGNU010000661.1:0-2605 GCA_964351175.1 uncultured Roseivirgaceae bacterium
GTTTATGACAACCGATGATGAAAGATTTCTATAGGCGATTTTGAGATAGTTTTTGAGCATTGTGTTGTTATTTTTGATTCTATATATCTTTTAAAACATCTACGGGTTTTGTCATAGCGGCTTTCAGTGTGCTGTAACCAACTGTTAATAATGAGATTACAATGGCTGAGCAGCCGGCAATTGCAAAAGGAGCTATTCCAATTTCTATATGATAGGCATAGTTGGAGAGCCAATGCTTTCCATAGAGGAAGGCAATGGGTGTAGCAATCACAAATGACACTAAAACCAATGACATAAAACCTTTAGAAAAGAGAAATAGTAAGCTTATTTCTGAAGCACCGAGAACTTTTCTAATACTTGTTTCCTTTGATTTTTGCTCAGCGATAAAGGCTGAAAGTCCGAAAAGTCCGAGGCATGAAATGATAATAGCTGCCAGGGCAAACACACTGCTTAATTTGCCAGCAGTATCAATGTCACTGTATTTTTTTTGATAAAGGTCATCCACAAAATTATACTCGAAGACATATTCTTCTTCATATTTAGAATAAATGGACTGAATTGATTTTAAGACATCGTCTTTTGATTGCTTGGCATCTAGACTGATAAATGCATTCCATGTTGCTTCAGGGTTGCAGATTATAACCACAGGCTCAATATCCTGGGCCAGCGATTGATGATGATAATCTTTTATTAAACCAACTACTTTCCCTTCATGACCCCATACTTTCAAATCCATACCCACGGGATTATCAGCCATCATGGCGTGAGCTGCAGACTCGTTAATTAGAAAAGTCTTGGCCGCATTTGGACTTGTTGGACCAAATGAACGTCCATTCAGAACTTGAATTTCAAATGTCTTTGTAAAGTCTTCATCCACTTGAATTACATTAAAGAAAATATCAGTGCCTTCCGGTTTACCCTTCCAAAATACACCGGCATTAGCATTCTCAGTACTGAAAGGGTCCTGCTCTGTAAAGGTTACAGACTCTACTCCAGCGACATCAAGAAGTTCTTTTTTATAAGGCTCCTGCTTTCCACGGATGCCATGTAGGGAATGTCTAACGATGTTATTTTTTCTTATTCCCAATTCCTTGTTTTGAATGAAATCAATTTGATTAAAAACAAGAATGGTAAATACTATAAATACAATTGATAATGTAAATTGAAAGATTACTAGTCCTTTACGTAGCCCTTTTAGCCCATCGGAAATAGATCCATTACTCTTTAACGTTTTGGAGATATCAAATGAGGATAAAAAGAAGGCTGGATAGAAGCCAGCCAGGACACCTAGTATTAATGCTGAAACAATGAGCAAAAGGATAAAGCCGTAATCAAGGAAAGGCACTTCAATGGCCTTTTGAGTTAATAAATTAAATGAAGGCATTAATACTTCTACAAAAGCAATGGCTATTATAAAAGCGAGCGCGGAAATGATAATGGATTCGGTAAGAAACTGAAAGATAATCTGTTGTTTCTTAGCACCTGCAGTTTTTCTCAAGCTTACTTCTTTGGCTCTTTTGTGAGCAATGGCGGTTGAAAGGTTAATGAAATTGATACAGGCAATCATCAGAACAATTAGCGCTATGAAGAACAGCAGCTTAACATTCTCAATTCTACCAGTAGGTATTCGTCCATTGGAGAAATCCGAATGAAGGTAAATTTCCTGAAATGGGTAGATAAAAAGGTTATCATCAGTTTCTTCAGGAGCATATTTTTTAAAAAGAGCATTTAGTTTTTCTTCAAAATTTTGAGCTTTAGTCCCTTCTTTAAGTTTTGCATAAGCGGTAATGTTAAAGTTTGAAAATGCCCACTTATTGCTTTTGCCCCACCATGGGCGACTAGCAGTTTCAAATTTGTCATAAGGAAGAAGATAGTCGAACTGCAGGGATGAATATTTAGGCAAACTTTCAAGGACACCAGTAACAACATACTGCTGTTTTTCACTTTGTACAATGTCTATGTATTGGCCGAGAGCTGTTTGGCCGGGGAAGTATTTATCAGCCAATTCTGCTGAAATAACTACAGAATGCACTTGTTTAAAGATATTGTCGAGGGTTCCCTCCTTCAGCGGAAAATTAAAAATATTTAAAAAAGGAGAATCAACATAGAGGCCTACCTCTGAGTATTTAAAATTATCTTTTGAAAACACTACCTGTGCGGGAAATACTCTAGAAATATTTTCAACTTCTGGAAGTTGCTGGTGAATGGGATCAATCAAAGCCGAAGGAACATAAGGCCTGATTACCTTTTCTCCATCTGTGCCAACCTCACCAAAAAGTTGATAAATAGTATCACCATTTGTATGAAACTGATCATATCTCAGTTCGTCCCATACCCAGAGCGAAATAAAAGCAAAACAAGCAATGCCGAATGCGAGTCCTAATAAATTCACCATAGTGAACACCCTGTTTTTGATAAGGTTTCGGTAAGCTATTTTAAGATAGTTTCTGAGCATGGAAATTCAATTTACAAAAGAACATACTTAAACAATGCCATTTTTAACAAATGGCCTTTAGGGATGCTAGACCAGTATTTTCCTTTTAATACATCTCTGATTGTTTCAATCTGAAACATTAAGCTGTTTCAGATCGGAACAATATCGGAT
>CAYGNU010000662.1:0-2598 GCA_964351175.1 uncultured Roseivirgaceae bacterium
ATAGTAGATAATGAGTTTCCTTTTATTCTTTAGTAAATTATTTAAGAGACAATACAAAAAGTTATTAAAACACTTTTATAAAGTGTCTAGTTCTTTTTCGGACAACATAAATTCCCCTAATTGATCTATATGAATACCAAAATACCATATTCCATTCGTTTTATTTCCTATTGAGGAAACAATAGCATCTTCGTTGGTTATGCCCAGTTCTATTGTAAATTCAGTTTCTAAAACTTTTACTTTCTGATTCATTTTAAATGGAGCAGAGTCGTAGTAATTGAGATTTCTATCTGTAAGTTCATAAGATAGGAAGGTCAGTCCTGATATCTTAAAGCTCTGAGGGTCGGACCATCTTTCTCCTTCAAATGAGAAATAGTCTTCATATACAATGGGTGCGTTGACCTGCCAGTTATACCCAAGTTGATTTAGGTAGATAAGCCAGTTAAATAAAGCCTCTTCTTTAAGGTGGTATGTTAAATGGCAATACCCAGTTAACTCAATCATATCATCTTCATGCGCAATAAATTTAGGGTCGTTGATTTTAAGTTGAATATGTGATTCAATTTTATTCTTAAGCTTCTCAGCTTTTTGAAGGTTCTTGCAATTGAGTCCAATTCGCAGATGAGAGTAAAAACTTACCATACTTATTATTAAACTGATTAAGGCACTATGCTTTCAATTGCTAATCTATATTAAATAATTTCCAATTTGATCTTCTGTTAATAAAAGACTAGTTGTCATTTATATTGGGTCTATACAAACACAATTTATTATAAACCAATCCCAAGCATCATAGCTCCGCTTTCCTTAGTTTTGCCCAAATTTTAAAATACTTACCATGACTACAGACGAGTTGAAAGACTTGAAGGCCCGAGTAGAGGCTTTGAGGAGGTACCTTTGACTATGACAGGAAGCTGGCAGAGGTACAAGAAGAGGAGCTTGTAACTGCACAACCGGAATTTTGGAATGATCCAAAAGAAGCAGAAAAAATACTTAAAACTTTAAGACTTAAGAAGGTATGGACAGACAGCTTTACAGAAGTTGAAAATTCATACAACGATCTTGAAACGCTCAACGAATTCTATGAAATGGATGAAGTGAGTGAGGAGGAACTTAATAAGGAATACGCCAAAACAGAAAAGGCCATTGAGGATCTTGAATTTAAAAAGATGCTTAGTGGTGAAGAAGATCAGTTTGGTGCACTTATGGAGATTAATCCAGGTGCTGGCGGCACAGAGAGCCAAGACTGGTCAGACATTCTCAACCGTATGTACATTATGTGGGGTGAGCGTGAAGGCTATTCTGTAAAGCAGGTCAATTATCAGCAAGGTGATGTAGCAGGTATAAAATCTGCCACGCTTCAATTTGATGGACCTTTTGCCTACGGCAAGCTGAAGTCTGAGATTGGTGTTCACCGACTTGTCAGAATTTCACCTTTTGATTCAGGAGGAAGAAGGCATACATCCTTTGCTTCGGTATATGTTTCACCAGTCATTGATGATGAAATTGAGATTGATATCAACCCAGGTGATGTCGAGTTGCATACATCACGATCAGGTGGAGCAGGAGGTCAGAATGTGAACAAAGTGGAAACCAAGGTACAGCTGACACATAAACCGACAGGTATCGTGGTTATTTGTCAGGTAGAACGGTCACAGTTGGCCAACAGAGAACTTGCCATGAAAATGCTGAAATCTAGGCTTTATCAAATGGAGCTTGAGAAGCGTAATGCAGAGCGTGATAAGGTAGAGGCCGGCAAGATGCGCATTGACTTTGGCTCTCAGATAAGGAATTATGTTTTGCATCCTTATAAGTTGATTAAGGACGCTCGTACTGGTGTGGAACGTACCGATGTTCAAAATGTACTAGATGGTGATTTGGATGATTACATCAAAGCATTTTTGCTCGGCTATCAGGATACTAAAAAGGATTAAGAAAAGAGGTAGTCTCAAAAGGACAGTCTAATATTTTCTTCTTTTTGGTATTTTAAATGATAAAAAACACACATCCCCCTTTCCCCCTTCAAAGGGGGATTATCACCTTTAGGGGATTTTAGGGGTGTTATCTTAGTTGATCATTTTGTGAAAATGTTGATAGGAAGGCATTTAATACAACGTCTTTTGTCTATATAATTAAACACGCCCTTGGCACAGAAAACCTACACATTGCAATTCTGGCTTTTATGCACAAGTTCATTCTTGTTCTTTGCCAGTTTTAATATGATTATTCCAGAGCTGCCAGCTTATTTGACCAAGCTTGGTGGAGAGGATTATAAGGGCTTTATTATATCACTATTTACCCTAACAGCTGGACTATCAAGACCTTTTAGCGGCAAGCTAACAGATAAAATAGGAAGAATTCCAGTAATGATTTTTGGGGCTACTGTTTGTTTTGCGTTAGGGTTTATCTACCCCTTTGTCACTACTATTTTTGGTTTTTTCCTTTTGAGATTAGTCCATGGTTTTTCTACTGGTTTTAAACCTACCGGTACAGTGGCTTATATAGCAGATATAGTTCCTGCCAATAAGAGGGGAGAAGCTATGGGGTTGTCTAGCTTCTTTGGCACAATTGGGATCGCCATGGGGGCAACTATTGGTA
>CAYGNU010000663.1:0-2594 GCA_964351175.1 uncultured Roseivirgaceae bacterium
TAATATCTTCGAGTTAGGGAAAAAACCTGATTAATAAAACCTCAATGAGCAAAAATAATAGCGCCAGCATTATGGCATATTTCCATAAGGGCTGACCAATATATTTGCTTTCTACCACCTTAGAAAAACTTGCTTCATCGGCAGCACTAATAACTTCATATTTACCCTGAAAATATTGGCTCAATTCTTCTGAAGAAGCTTGCCTAAGATCAGATTCTTTAGGTGAATTATTAAAAGCTAAAGTGGTTACTGTCTCTTCTAATATTTTCACATCATAATATCCAGCATCTAGTTGATTCTTAGGGATTTCAAGCAAAACTGATTTATTGCTTAGCCTTTGAGATGGGATAAACTCTCCATTCTCGTTAGATAGCTTTAGTACATTATCAGAAAGCAATGAATCTATTTGAATATTAACATAATCGTCATCCACATTGTAGTACAGCCTGCCAATATCTTTACTGCTTGAGACGGCCATGCGGTAAACTATAGGCAAAAAGAGGGCGTGATTTTGGAGTGTACTAAAATCATTTGTTAGTGGGGAAGCCAACAAATAAATACTTTGATTTACCTTATTCAAAAATGTTTGTCCGTTAGTGAAATTGAGAAGAGCATTTCTATCGCTACCAATATTTAATAGTGGATTAGCTTTAGGCATTACTACTCTTTGATTTTTCTCTTCAAAAATATTAGCGAAGAAGGGATTATCAAAGTCAGGTGTGGTTAATGACATTTCATTTCTATCCTCTGCCAATGAAATGAACTGCAGTCCGTTTACCAGCTTGTAAGAGTTTATGTCCATTTCTTCTGTTGGAATGATAAAGATTTGTCCTCCTTCAAGTATTCTTCTATTTAGTGTTTCAGCCAATGGGCCAGTGATGGATTGTAATCCGTTAACCACCACTAAGTCAGATTGTCGAACTAGATTGTAATCCAAGTTATCGATACTTTTAGAAGTAAAATTGAAAAGCTTATCGTTTCCAAATACACTCTGAATGTAGCGCTCATGATTATTTTCATGGACATCAAGTACATTAATCTTTCTAGCGTTATTAAATACAAAATAGAAGTCGTTATCAAAAGTCACCGGATAATCTTCTATGCTTATTCTTCCTTTACTCCATTTATTACTATTAAATGATAAATCGAAAGTTATCGTTTCGAAGTCATTAGCTTTGACACCGACAGTGGCTGTTGCTGCCTGCAAGTCGTCAATGAAAATCTTAATGTTCATATTATTTTGATCTACTTCTCCTTTATTAGAAATGATGACATTCAACTTAAGTTGCTGGTCACCAATCAAAAATGGATTATCCAAATAGATGGAGTCGATAAACACATTATTAAAACTGGTAAATTGTAAAGGAACAAAATTCACCTCCATGGTAGAATCTAAATTAGCCTGATCATTACCTAAAGTGGACAATTGAAAATCACTAAGCCAGAATACATCCGGTATCATATTTTCAGTATCGAGATTTATCCTATCATTTATTTCTTCGGTGGTTCTGGTAACGCCTGTCATCTGCTGTTCAGTGAGCAATTCGGAAATTTCAGCTCCACTTTTGTAGGTGTTAGATGCCGCCTCTAGATCGTTGGTGATGAGTTTATATTTTGTAGAATTAGGATATAAACCAATAAGCTTATTAATGAAGCCAATGGACAAATTAAAAGCTGAAAGGTTATCATCAGCCTCATTGCTCATGCTATATGAATTATCAAGATAAATAGCCACCTGATTTGATACAAAACCATCTTTGGATGATGGCAGAAATGGCTGCGCAAAAGCACATACCAAAAAGAAAATGAATAGTAATCGGGAAAGTAAGATCAGGTAATGCTTAACCCTTAGTTTGGAACTGCTGGCTTCCTTTACTTTCTTTAGAAATTTTGTATTTGAAAAGTATACCTTTTTAGTTCTTCGGAAATTGAAAAGATGAACAATAATTGGAATAGATAACGCTAAAAGACCGAAGAGTAGCTGTGGATACAAAAAATTCATTCGCCTGCAAAACTATAAAAAAGGAACGAGGTAAAGGCAAGGAAGTTTTAGTAAGACGAAAATATGTTTGAATAAAAGTCCAAAGGCGAGCAATGCTCGCCTTTGGGTTGGACTGTCATTGAAGTAAATTCAATGTACAAGATACCACCTTTGTGAATACCTCATGGTCAGTGACGCTATGAAGTACAGTATGAATCTAGATAGTTTGCACCAGAAATAAAATGATGAAAATCAGGTTTTCAATTTTATTTCTTACCACCAATCATCAATAACTCATTTAAATTTATTTCGGTAACGTATCGCTTTTCGCCAGCGCTTGTTTCATATGATCTGTGTATGAGTTTACCTTCAATGGCTATCTCCTGCCCTTTCTTTAAATAATCTCCTGCTATTTCAGCAGTCTTACCCCAGGCAACTACATTGTGCCATTGTGTATCTTCTACTTTCTCGCCTTGTGCATTCTTGTAGCTGTCTGATGTAGCAAGCGAAAAGGTAGTGAGCATTTTGCCACTTGTTAACTTTTTAACTTCTGGATCTTGACCTAATCTTCCAATTAACTGTACGCTGTTTCTTAAATTTTTCATGATAATAA
>CAYGNU010000664.1:0-2590 GCA_964351175.1 uncultured Roseivirgaceae bacterium
CCTGTGATCCATTCCCCTTTAAATACAGCACGGCACTTGACTTAAATTCTTCTGTTCCTATGGAAACGGTATTCTGGGCATTAACTAATACAGGTAATAAAAGTAAACATAGAAATAGTACTTTTTTACCGCTGGTTTTAATGTAAGGTTTTATCATGATTCACGCTATTTCAAATAAGTAAGGACCCTGATTGATCTGAACTTGAAGCGAAGCTAAATACCTCTATAATTGAAAAAGATTAACTTTTCTTCCTAAAATAAAAATTGCGAATGATCAGTTCTTATGAATATTTAAGCAATTAACTATCTTATTGCCATATAGACAAGAAATATCATCACAAGTGTTAATGTAAGTTTATAACAAAAGGTAAACATTTATTAGGCCCTGTTCTAACCGCTTAGACAAATTTATAGGTTGGCTAATAATGTGTGCTTTGAAATGTCCAAATGACTTTCTCAATAAAAAAGGATAAGAAGTGAATAAAATGATATTTCAAAGGAGATTTTACTCTAAAAAAAAGAGGCGCTTTTTAAGCGCCTCTTCCAATTCTAAATATATTACAATTACTATTTATCATAATCAGAGATCAATTTCTCCACAATTTCTTTAACTGACTGAACTTCAGTAACATATTCAATAGATGGCCCAGCACACCAAACCGTTTTATAGGTAGCACCAAAGGCAGCTTTTTCCAAAGATTTCATGCCTTTATAGAAAGTGAGCATCTTAGCATACTTTTTTAAAGTTTTATTTTTATTAAGTAATCGTTCAATCCAGGTTTGTTTTGTTCCTATTTCTTGAACATAAGGTGTATTGATAACGGTGCATGGCGTTCCAGAAAGCTTTGTCGTCATTATAATGTCTTTAGCACCATAATCAACAATGGCTTGTTTGTAATCGTCAGATACACCAGCTTCGTTTGTTGCAATAAACGGGCTCCCCATAGAAATACCACATGCCCCAAGTTCGAGCATTCTCTTGAATTGCTGGCCTGTGCCTACTCCTCCTGCTGATATCACAGGAATAGTACATTTGCTTACTAATAGTGGAATTAACTCCTTATATGACATTGGTCCTGCATGACCGCCCGCCTCTGAGTTTACCGCTATCACTGCATCAGCGCCTAATTCCTCAACTTTAATGGCATATTCTACATCAACTACATCACAGAACACTTTGATACCCTTTGGCTTACAAGCTTCAATGACAGGTCGCGGGCTCCCTAAGGAGGTAATTATAAAATCAACACCTAACTCAACACAAGTGTTAAGTTGCTCTTTCATCCTGATATTGGATTTATTTACAATCAGATTAATGCCAAAAGGGCCGTTGGCTTTATCCTTTATTTCCTTAATTGCTGCTCTAAATTCCTTATCAGTCCTATAATTTAAAGCAGGAATAGCTCCTGTAATGCCGGCTTTGATAGCAGCGATAGTCATGGCAGCATTTGAAACCAAAAACATAGGGGCCATAATGATGGGATATTTTATCCCTAGCATTTTGGTTAATTCAGTATCTATGGGTTGACTCATTTCACTCCGTATTTATCCATCATATAAACTAAGGCTGTCATACCAGCAGCTCCAAGGTGGAGTTCGCGCTTATTCACTTTATCAAAAGTATCGTTGTCAGTATGGTGGTAGTCAAAATAACGCTGAGAATCAGGCATTAGCCCAATGACCAAAGTGCCTTGCTCCCTGTTTAATGGGCCTATGTCAGCACCGCCACCTGGTAACCCAAATTCGTATATTCCATAAGGAAGGAAAAATGGCTGCCATGAAGATAATAGCTTTATTGAATTTTCCTCTCCAGTCATTCTAAATCCTCTTGGTGAAAAACCTCCACTATCAGACTCTAAAGCCGCAATATGATTTTCTCCTTTTTCTTTCGCAATCTCAGCGTATTTAGTTCCGCCTCTTAAGCCATTCTCTTCATTCATGAACATAACAGCTCGCAAGGTTCTTTTGGGTTTATAACCAATTTCCTTTAACGTTCTTAATACTTCTATAGATTGAACACATCCAGATCCATCGTCATGTGCTCCTGTACCAACATCCCAAGAATCAAGATGTCCGCCAACTACAATAATTTCCTCAGGTTTCTCAGTACCAGTCATTTCAGCAATGACATTATAAGACAAAACATCTGGTAACATTTCACAGTATGTCTCCATATAAAATTTCAATCCAGGGCTACCTTTTAATGCCTTTGTTAAAACGTCAGCATCATTTGTACTAATAGCAACAGCTGGAATTTTTGGAAGATCATCTTTATATCTCAAAGAGCCTGTATGAGGAAAATCATCTGATACTGTAGATACCGATCTGACTACTACACCTACCGCTCCATACTTTGCCGCCTCAGATGGGCCACTTCCTCTTTGATCAACTGCACCCCCATAGGCAGAAAATGTAGCGATCTCTGTTTGATCCATTGGACGATTAAAGAATACAATTTTCCCTTCAATATTTTTCTTGCCCAGTTTTTCCAACTCATCTAAACCCATGACCGTAACAACCTCTGCTAAAACTCCATTAGGTCCTGTACCTACACTATTACCTAATGCTCGCACGTTAACTTCTCGTGTTC
>CAYGNU010000665.1:0-2588 GCA_964351175.1 uncultured Roseivirgaceae bacterium
GGACCAAACTTAACAGATGACTATTGGCTTCACGGTGGGAGTTTAGGTGAAATATTTACTACAATTAAGAATGGTGTCCCAGAAAAAGGAATGATTTCATGGGAGCCAGTATTATCACCAACTCAAATGCAAAATGTTTCTTCCTATATCATGACTTTAAGAGGCACCAATCCTCCAAATGCCAAAGCACCTCAGGGTGAGTTGTATGTTCCTTCAGAATCAGAAGATTTAGAGGAAGTAAAGGAAGAAGTGGCAAAAGATTCTGTACAACTTTCAGAAGTTAAGTAAAACATACTCTAAGCGATGATAGAAGAAAATTTGTATGAGTACGATGAGCAGTTTAGGGATGGTATTGCTACGGTTGATCAAGAGGGTAAAAGAATATGGGTTTACCCTAAAAAACCAAAAGGTTACTATCACAATTTAAGAAAGGTATTTTCTTCTATTTTATTACTGCTTTTATTTTCTGGCCCTTTCATTACTATTAATGGAAGGCCACTTCTATTGCTCAATATTTTTGAAAGGAAGTTCGTTATTTTGGGACAAGCATTCTGGCCTCAAGACTTCTTTTTGTTAGCACTTTTACTTATTACTTTTTTTGTTTTTGTTATTCTATTTACTGTCGTTTTCGGACGTCTCTGGTGTGGATGGGCCTGTCCCCAAACGCTATTTATGGAAATGGTTTTCAGGAAAATAGAATATTGGATAGAGGGAGATGCTAATCAGCAAAGGAAATTAAATCAACGTGACTGGGATTTTGATAAAGTATGGAGAAAAGGAGTGAAACATCTGATATTCATCCTTATCGCTATTTTAATAGCCCATACCGTGATGGCTTATCTTATTGGTTATAAAGAGGTGATTAACATTGTGAGTCAACCTCCATCGGCTCATCTCTCTGGGTTTATAGGCCTTACCTTTTTTACTTTTATTTTTTATGGAGTATTTGCATATCTAAGGGAGCAGGCTTGTATTGCTATCTGTCCATATGGCCGCTTGCAAGGAGTGCTGCTTGATAAGAAGTCTATTGCCGTCATGTATGATTGGTTAAGAGGAGAACCGAGAGGCAAGATAAAAAAAGATGCAACTGAAGCGCCTAAGGGAGATTGTATAGACTGTAAACTATGCGTCCATGTTTGCCCCACTGGAATAGATATTAGAAACGGCACTCAACTTGAGTGTGTAAATTGTACCGCATGTATTGATGCTTGTGATGAGGTAATGGTTAAAATTAATAAACCAAAGGGACTCATAAGGTATGCCTCCTATGATTCGATTAAAGAAGGTGTTAAAGGGTTATTTAATAATAGAGTAAAAGCATATTCATTTGTTTTGCTAATACTTATATCTGTACTATTTACAGCTCTTATCACAAGATCTGAGATAGATGCCACTATATTAAAGGTGCCGGGTCAGCTTTATCAAAAGGCGGATGATGGACAAATAACAAATTTGTATAACATTCACTTGATTAATAAAACATTTGAACCAGCCGTAGTTACCTTGCGTATAATCGGGCATGATAAGGCCGAAATTTCTAAAGTTGGTGGGGGAGATATTATCATTGAAGCAAATAGTTTGGCTGAAGGGATTTATTTTATAAAAATGCCCGCAGAAGAAATTGAAACGGCAAAAACCAGTCTTACTATAGGTGTTTATAAAGGAGAAGTGCTGGTGGATGAAATAGACACTAAGTTCCTTGGGCCGGTGTCTATTAATAATTAATAGTTGATAAAAATTCACAATAATCGATATCATGAATTGGGGACATAAAATAGTAATAACATTTATAGTCTTTGCTGGTATTATCATCACTATGGTAGTCATCAGCATGCGTCAAGATGTGAGTCTAGTTGCACCAGATTACTATAAGCAGGAGATCGCTTATTCTGAGCAAATGAATAAGCTTGAAAATACTAATGATTTAGGAGACAATGCACCTAAAATTGAATACATACATTCAAGTAAACAAATTCTGATAAGTTCGAAATTGATGCTTAATGGTGAACTTCATTTATATAGACCATCTGATGCCTCTCAAGATGTTAAGGTCAAGTTATCATTAGAAGGTAGTCCTAAAACAATTGATGCCTCAAACATGATTTCAGGCCTATGGAAAGTTAAACTTAGCTGGGCAAACGAGGGAAAATCCTATTTTACTGAGAAGAATATTGTCATTTAATATGTGGGGGACACTCATACTTGGTGCATCGATAGGTTTTTTTGGTAGCTTTCATTGTGTTGCTATGTGTGGGCCAATTGCAGCTTATATTCATAACAGTACTTCATTCAAAGCGAGCATATTATTGTATAATCTTGGAAGGGTGATTACTTACATACTATTAGGAGTTTTACTGGCGCTGGTAGGTACAAGTTTTGAATTTTTTGGTTTACAACGTTGGGTGTCTGTTTTTGCTGGAGTATTTGTTCTTTTAGCAATATTATTTCTTGCTATTCAAAGTAAATATTCATATTTAACTGCATCAATTACTCCATTAACTAAAATCAAACAGCAGCTTACCAAAGCCACTAAAGAGGGGCAGAAACTTCCTTATCTTTTTATTGGAATGCTTAACGGCCTCTTACCT
>CAYGNU010000666.1:0-2582 GCA_964351175.1 uncultured Roseivirgaceae bacterium
CCGTCGTTGAAAAAATTAATTTCAATCATAAGTTCGTTTGAATTGATGCGAGAGAATAAAATAGGATCAGTTGCCATTGTTCAGTTGTACCGAATCTTACAGCTCTACAATCACCTCATTCTTACGATTAAAAACCTCATAAGGAGCATTATAACCAAAAAAGTAGAACTTGCTAGTATAGGCGATTCCTTCAGCATCTAAGGCCGCTTTTAAACGTTCTTTATACTTGTCAATTTTCTCATCATTAGCCCAACCACCGAATGTAATAGCTGCTACCTTTTTTGCAGGCTCATCCTTAAACTCTATGGTTGATTGGTCGGGCTTAGGCAAAGTTTCCCTATCAAATTTCTTTGGTACCATGAACATCATAGTCATAGAATCTTCTAAAGACATGGATACCGGAGAAGTCATTGATATTTTTTCATTTCTGTCATTGCCACCAAAGATGTAACCTGCCAAAATAGAAAACCCCATGCTAGATGCTGCTTTATATGCTCTCATAGGAAGTTTAACAGAAGTAAACAAACTAGCCTCATAATCACGTATTTCAAACCTTTCGTATTTTTTAGTGACGGTATAAGGATATGTTTCGATGTTCTTTTGACTGCGCATAGCAAACAGCTGTACTATAAGAAATATTAAAATTACTGCGCTTATAAGAATGATTAGTGTTTTCATTTTTTTGCTTAGTTCTAACATGTACACAGATGATAACAGAAGATAGTAAGAAATGACTTCAACTGTTCAATATAATTGTTGATCTAATTTAAAACTTTGTTGGTGCTGTCACTAGAAGAGCAAAAATGAAGTAGTCAACTATTTAGCTGTCAATTTTCTCATATACAAATTTTGAAATGGCAAAACATAAAAAGTTTTGACAACAAAAAACCCCATGGCAATACCATGGGGTTTATATCATTTTTGTTTTATCTATCAATTAAAAACAGAAGCAAACATCGTCTTCATTTCTTCCCAAGATGCTTTATCAGCTGCTTCGTTATATTTCAATGGCAACTCAAATTTTACACCTAAGGAATCAGCTCCTTTGCTTGTAAAAGCGTGTACCGCTCCTTCATAGGCTACATACTTGTATTGCGCACCAGCGGCATCCATAGCAGCTTTGTAAGCAGTTACACTTTCAGGGGATACAAATGGATCATCAGCGCCATTACAAACCAATACTTTAGCCGTTAGCTTACCTGCCTCTGGCATTACTGGCAACTGTACACCACTATGGAATGCCACAACAGCATCTAAATCCATACCCATGTCAGCCATTGTCAAAACTACACTACCACCGAAGCAGTAACCTATAGCTCCTATTTGCTCTGGGTCTACCATTGGATTTTCCTTCAGTTTTTCTAAAGCTCTGGTAAATCTAGCTTGCGCTTCGTCAATGTTAGACATAACGCTAGAGCTAAATTTCATAGCATCCTGAGGGTGTGCTGCTTCTTTGCCATCACCATACATATCAACTGCTAACGCTACATATCCAAGCTCTGCAAGCATATCTGCTCTTTCTCTTGAATATTCATTATGGCCCCACCACTCATGAACTACAAGAATACCTGGGCGCTTTTCCGTGTTTGCTTTGTCATAAGCTATGTATCCATTCATAGTTACCGAATCGGTAGAATAGGAAACCTCTTCTCCTATATATTCAGGTGTCACAGTTTCTACAGACTCTTCCATAGTATTTTCAGATTCTTTGCTTTGCTGAGAGCAAGCTGTGAAGGCGAGAGCACTTAGAAATAAGATAAATTTCTGTTTTTTAAGGTTGATCATAATTCTTTGTTTATTTTCAAGTGAATAAGGTCGTTAACCCAAATTTAGTGATGTTTGTTCAAACAGTTTCAGATACTTATCAATTAATTAAAGTTTCATTTCTGGTTGAAAATCTATTGCGTTTTATGCTTTAAATAACGATATGGCCATGAAGTTAAAAACACTTTTATATCACCCATCCCTTTCGTTTAAGGAAAATCGAGTTTACAAAATATTTAACATAATGCTGATGATGTCAGTCATTGTGCTTTTTATAATAGATGCCATTTTATTAAGCCTTGGAGCTTTTACACCATTTTATATTGTCATTGGGGAAATCATCATCGTTTTTGCCTTGCTATTTGCGCATTATAGGGGTCATTTTATTACCTCTAGGTATATCTTTTTTAGTTTCGCCATCACCATGCAGGTATATGGCAGCTTGTTTCATGGCGAAAATGGTGGTTATGATTTTCTATTCTTGATCACTTCATTTTGTCCATTGCTATTTTTTGAAAAAAGATCCCATTATCTATCCTTATTCATTTTGAGTATTTCCACCTTTATTTTGGTTAAAGTACTTTACAATTATGTAGACCCTGTACTGCCATTTGCTGAAAGGCAGATTGTTCCTTACTATTTAAATATTGTAATCAGTGCCTTGCTAATCTATTTCAGTTTTGATCTATTTAAGATAGAACATTTAAGACATGAAGTAGAGTTGATTAAAAAGAACAATCAAATCAACAGCCAAAAAGAGGGGCTCTCCAATGCTTAGGATCAACTAGATATTTTGCTAGAGGCTAAGTCTTAAAATT
>CAYGNU010000667.1:0-2579 GCA_964351175.1 uncultured Roseivirgaceae bacterium
GAGTTAGGCAATACGTTTCGCCACATCCCACACAATGAAAGTGAATGTGTTGATCCTGGGGTTCGCATTCACAGCCTTCTTCACAGAGCGCATATTTCACCGCACCGGTTCCATCATCAATACTGTGAATGAGCTTCTTGTCTTCAAAGGTTTTGAGGGTTCTGTAAAGCGTAGCTTTATCTGCCCGTTCAAATTTTGTTTCTAGGTCACTGAGACTTATTGCTGCTCCTGATTCTACGAGCTTTCTGAGCACCAACAACCGCATAGCTGTTGGCTTGATGTCTCTATTTTCTAGTTTTTGTTCGAGCATGACTAAAAATACGAAGAAACGCCAAACTGGATAGCTGGGATACTCGGCTAATATGGTATTTTCTTCTTAGTCCGTTGGCCTCCAATCTGAAGAATTGCAAAAACCTAATGAATTTCTATTATTCTAACTTCCCATTTACCAGTTAACGCACCATCTTCTTCATCTTTTACCAATCCTTTTAACTGGATATTGCCGGGATTAAGCTTAGATAATATGTCACTGCTAGTATCATCGCTGACATTGAATGTTTCTCCATTGACCTTAATTGTCCACACATTGCCCTCTTTAAGCAGTTCTCCATTTAAAGTGACTTCTGCATTTCTGGCTGAAAATCCGTTATTCTTCACTTCTTCCTGGATTTTTTGTAAGGTCAGTTCATTGTCGGAAGCAAGCTTAAGATAAGCTTTGCCATCATTGAGGCTTACTCTTACACTTTCCAGTCCATCCATTTTCTTAAGTCCACGCTCCAGGCCATAGGCACAAGGTGCACAATCCATTCCAAAAACCTCCTGATCTACTTTGATCAACTGAGCCATTGCACCGCTCAAACTAAAAATTGTCAACAATGCTATTATTCCTAATCTTTTCATTTTCTTCTGTTTTTTAAAATTTATAACCAGTAACTAATGTTCATTGAAAGCCTGTATTCCTCTTTTGGACCCTGTGTTATATCCTGATAGACCGGAAATAATGCTCCAAAGGATATACCCCAGGCTCCATAAAGCCCCAGGAATGAAGGGCCGAGCATAACTTTTTTCCCTCTTTGATCAACGGGGGTAAGCTGAGTTTCACTGGTATTTGCTCCGGGAAACTCCGCGAGCGATTCCATAAATACCCTCCAGTCCGGCTTTGGATAGTCTCCCATAAAAATGTTTGGCCGATAACCGACTACAAGACTTGCGTAAGGGAGGTCTCCTAATTGATCATTGCCTTCCTCAAAATAATATTGATAACCACCGCCAACCCAGGCATACCACGTGCGCGATGCATAGCCGGTAGAAATTGCTCCATGAATGGAATTGCTTACGTTGATGCCACTCCTGGTTTCTTCGGTAGGTGTCGAAACACTTAAAATAGCCGTGGATTCAAAGCGTTTGCCAACCCCAAATGCATTGGAAAAGAAACGGTACCAGACCGATGCTTCTATGTCGCCATTTGCCGGCATATTGTTGTTACCTCTTGTTCTTGGTGCTTCAGAGAGTCTGTTGATCATGGTGGGTGTCGTAATATTAATTTGCAAATCTTCTGTCACCCCATACGACCAGATGTACCTAAGCATAAAGGATTGATCATCTTCGGTAGCCAGGCTCATAGCTGCTGCATTAAAGTCAAATCCTCCTTTTGCCAATGTAGGGGTTTGTAAACCATAAAGGGGTCCGTGTCCCTGAGCACTGATCTGATAAATGGCTGTAATAGTTAGTATTATTAAAATGGCTGTTCTTTTCATTGTGTGTGTGTTAAAGACCTAAAAATTGTTGAATTGGTAGTAGCAGGTAAGCTGAGAATAGTCCGAGAAGGTATAAACCAAAGGATATCCATAGGATGATTTTACTCCAGCGGGCGGCTGTGTCACAAGGCGTTTCATTCCCAAATTCGTCTATTTCACATGCCTGTTCTCTTTTACGACCATAAAACAGCCAAAAGTTGAATCCGATCAAAATACCTGCTGCCAGAAATGTCCATCCCTTATACTTGCTCAGCCAGATCAATGCCGGAAAGTCCGAAACCATTCCAGCCACTACTGCGCCCATACCTACTGCCACGAGCAGTGACGGAAGGGCACAGCACAGCAAGGTGGATACTGATGTAAACAACGAAGCTATGCTGACAAAATCGTCTTTTAATTTTATTAATTTTTGCATAACTGATTATAAGTCATCTTCTTGATCTTCTGTTTTTACTTTCACTTTGAAGCCTCGATCTCTGATCAGGTCTGAAATCTGCTTTTGTGATATCAGTTCTTTGTTAAACCAGATCACTGAGATTCCAGTATCATAGGTTGTCTTGCTTTTTACTACCCCTTTTTGCTGTTTGAGCATATTGTCTATGCCATTGGCACAACCCGCCTGGCAGCTCATGCCTTTCACTTCAAGCTCAATTTGATTAGTGACGTTAACAGTATCTACGCCATTTGTTGTCTGTGCTTTAACTGTCACGTTCATCAGGGTGAATCCACTAACCAGGATTGCTGCAATAATCATTTGTCTCATAACTTCTCTTTTTGTAAATGTTGTTTCAAATGTATGATGGGGTTAGGGGTGGTCACCTA
>CAYGNU010000668.1:0-2577 GCA_964351175.1 uncultured Roseivirgaceae bacterium
GTTTTGAGTATCTCGATGCCCCGGTTCTTCGCTGTGCTCCATTGGACATGCCGATTCCTTTTAATAAAGGACTGGAGAATGGATATATGAATCTTGAACAGTTGAACAACCAACTGGAGAAGTTGTTGGGGTATTAGTATTGATTTATATGTGCAATTTATGTTAATTGATTCTAAAATTTTATGCTATGAAATCTAGTTTGGTTGGAAGAGTAAATAATTTAAGTTTACCTGCTTATAAAGGGATACATACAGTTTTTGAAACAATTGTAAATGCAATTGACTCTATTGAAGAGAGTGAACTTAAATATGACGGTAAAATTGAAATTTTCTTTGAAAGGGTTTCTCAAATTGACATAGATACTGAAAGGGAATCTATTGAACCAATTCATTCGATTCACTTTTCTGATACTGGTATTGGTTTTAATGCCCAAAATTATTCCTCTTTTGAAACCCTAGATAGTACTTACAAGGCAAAAGTTGGAGGAAAAGGTGTAGGTCGTTTACTTTGGCTTAAAGCTTTTTCACTAGTAAAAGTTGAAAGTATTTACATAGATGACAACAAAACTCTTAAAAAAAGAATTTTTGATTTTAGCTTTAATGAAATTACAAATGATAAAATCGAAGTTTGTTCTTCTCATGAGACACCTAAAACTAAAATCTCGCTGATAAAACTTGACAAAAGTTACTCTTCGTCATTCCCTAAAAAACTTTCTACTATAGCTGAGAAAATCATACTTCACTTAATTAGTAGATTTTCATTACTTCAAATTCCTCAGATTATTATCAAGGACAACAAAGAGACGATAAACCTTAATAGCTTATTTGAAAGAGACTTTAAGCCACTTGTTAAAAATATTGATTTAGAATCTGGTTGTGAGTTATCAATATTTAAATACCTTACAACAGAAGAGAGTTCTCACAGATTATACCTAACCGCGCATAAAAGAGAAGTAAGTGTTTTAGATGTAAATAAGCATATTCCTAATTTGACAGGAAGACTCAAAGACGAGCAAAATAATGAGTTCATTACAATTTCAATTATTGAAGGAAATTACCTCGATGAAAATGTTGGCTCAGAAAGGTTATCATTTGTAGATAATTCTGGAAATACACCTGACCTTTTTGGAAATAGCATTGAAATAATAAAAAACTCAGCAATCAAACATATCGAATCAAAATTGCAAAAAAACCTTGATTCGATAGAAGAAATAAAAACCAGTAAAATTAAAAAATTTACTGAGGAAAAAGCCCCACAGTATAGACACTTATTAAAGCATAAAAGTGATTCCTTTAGAAAAATTGACCCGAATTTAAGTGATCAGAAGCTTGAAATAGAGTTACACAAAATTAATCAAGAATATGAGATTGAAATAAGAGAAGATGTAAATAAAATTCTTACATCTGGTTTCGAAGAAATTGAAGAAAACAAAGAAACAATTTTTCAAAAACTACATGAAATTAATAAGAGTCAACTTGTTAAGTATGTAATCCATAGAAAACTAGTTCTAGATTTATTTTCTAAAAGATTGAATACTAATCAGAATAGCTACTCTAAAGAAGATGAGATTCATGAGATTTTCTTTCCAATGAAAACGTCTTCCGATGAAATTTTATACAATGATCATAATTTGTGGCTGATTGATGAAAAACTGGCTTACCATCATTTCCTTGGTTCAGATATTCCTTTGAAAAGGTATCAAGAAGTTGAAATCCAAAGTAATGATCGTCCAGATATATTAGTCTTTAACAAAGCTTTATCCTTTGTTGATTCCGAAGATGATTATTCATCTGTAGTAATTATCGAATTTAAGAGACCTATGAGAGATGATTATTCCGATGATAAAAACCCCATTGAACAGATTTTAGGCTATGTTCAAAATATTTCTAAGGGCAATGTTATTAATAAGAAAGGACGACCCTATAAAGCATTTCAAACTACTCCTTTTTATGCATATATAGTTTGTGATATTACCCCAAAGATGAAAGATCATGCTGAAAAAAGAGATATGACTTTAACACCTGACGGTCAGGGATATTTTGGTTTTAATAAGAATTATAATTTGTACTACGAAATTATTTCTTTTGATAAAGTTCTAGATGATGCAAAAAAAAGGAATCGAGCTTTGTTTGATGAGTTAAAAATTTCTTCTATTTAAACTCATTATTTAAGTCCCCCGGTTCTCTTAAGTCTCTGACTTGCATTTCCCCTCATTCCGAAGGTCTCAACCTGTGTGAAAACTTTGAAATGCTAACCCGAAGCTCCCGCTTCTCATATCCAGGACGGAATCACGGATTAACGGGATTAATGGATTCCACTAATTTTCTATCCACATTACTAATCCAAATCCCTTCCCGCAGTATTGAAATCCCTTCTTGCTTATGTTCTTGCACAAACGTTTTTATCTGGCTCGGTCATTAGCAAGAAAGAGTTTCAACTCTTGGTTTATCTTGATCGGAAATGGTATTTGGGCTTAATATTTACCCCTCACTAGTTCCAACATCCTCCGTCATTTGATCTATTCGATCAAATGCCACCTCCTTCAAAGGAGGACTAACTTAGTCTTTTCATCTATTC
>CAYGNU010000669.1:0-2574 GCA_964351175.1 uncultured Roseivirgaceae bacterium
CTATTATGTTGAGGGTACCCTCTTCGATAAAAAATTCATTTTTCTTCCTGACTCTATAAAAGACGAAAATTTAACTTACATTAAAGAATTAGATACCAAAGGCATATTGCATTCGTGATTAGCAATCTGAAAAACATTCTCTTTCTGGATATTGAAACTGTAGGGCAAACTACAGATTATAACGGCCTTGATGGGCGACTAAAAAAGCAGTGGGCAAGAAAAGCTTCGTTTTTAAAAAAGGATCAAGATATTACAGATGAGCAACTGTTTTTAGATAGAGCAGGAATATACGCTGAATTTGGGAAGGTTGTCGTTATTGGCTTAGGCTACTTTCATGAAGAAGATGGTGAATTGCAGTTAAGGACAAAGGCCTTATCTGGAGATGATGAAAAGGAACTCTTATTACAATTTAAAGGCTTGCTTGGCAAAATGGCTCCTGATGTCAGACTTTGTGCACACAATGGCAGAGAATTTGATTTTCCTTACCTCAGCCGAAGAATGTTGATTAATGGAATAGCCTTACCTACAGCCCTTAATCTGTCTGGTAAAAAACCATGGGAAGTTAATCATTTGGACACCATGGACATGTGGAAGTTTGGCGATTGGAAAAGCTACACTTCACTTGACTTATTAGCTACTATATTTGGTATCGAATCGAGCAAAACAGATATGGATGGTAGCATGGTAAATGCAGTATATCATGAAGATAAGGATTTGAAAAAGATCGCTAAATACTGCCTTCAGGATGTAGTGGTAACAGCCAAACTTTATACTAAACTACTGACACTGGAATTGCCAGAAATAAAAATTATTGAATCATAACCCTGCTCCACTTAACCAATTAATAACTTTCCACACCAAACTACCCACCAAATTAGTTGCATCTTTGCAACATTAGAATAAATAATAAATGAGTAAAAAAAGAAATAAATCAAAGTCTGGTAAAGCAGATGAAATAAAAGATAAACTATCACATAAAATAGCTGGCTTACTTAATGCCAATTTTGATAAGGCATATAGTGTTAGTCAAATAACAAAAAAACTAGGTTTTAGACGGAAGGATTATAATCGTGAGATTCCTTTTGTAGTTAATTTATTAGAAAAGCAGGGTAAAATATCCATGCTTAGTAATGGTAGCTACAAAGGCAATCATGAGCCAGATTTTGTAGTTGGAAAAGTAGACCATGTTAATGCCAGGTTTGCTTATGTGATCACTCCTGATGAAGAGGAGGATATATATATAGCCGCAAAAGACCTAAAGTCAGCCATGGATGGCGACACGGTTCGGGTAGCAATAAAAGACAAGCGGCATGGAAAACATAGAGAAGGTTATGTATTAGAAGTAGAATCGCATGGAAAAGATCAAATTGTAGGAAGAATAGAATTCTCTCCTCGTTTTGCTTTTGTTATCGCTGACAACAGAAAAATCCATCAAGACATCTTTATTAGTCTTACTGATACGAATGGCGCCACGCACAATGATAAAGTCATTGTCAAAATCACCCAATGGCCATCAAATGATAAAAGCCCAGAAGGGGAAGTTATAAGAGTGTTGGGTAAAGCAGGTGAAAACAATGCCGAGATTCACTCTATTATGGCGGAATTTGATTTGCCATTTGAGTTTCCAAAACATATAGAAGAAGAGGCTGAGGCCATAAGCGAAAAAATATCGCAGAAAGAAATTGACAAAAGAAGGGACTTCCGTGATGTATTGACCTTCACGATAGACCCTGCTGATGCTAAAGATTTTGACGATGCCATTTCCTACAAACCATTGGATAATGGAAACATTGAAGTAGGTGTTCACATAGCAGATGTAACTCATTATGTGATGACAGGTACTGCTTTGGAGAAAGAGGCCTATGACAGGGCCACTTCTGTATACCTGGTAGACAGAACAGTCCCTATGCTTCCAGAGAAGCTTTCTAACGGGCTATGTTCATTAAGGCCCAATGAAGATAAGTTGACCTTTGCCGCTGTTTTCGAAATGGATGAAAATGGTGGGGTTGTTAATGAATGGTTTGGAAGAACCATTATCCATTCTGATAGAAGATTTGCCTATGAAGATGCTCAAGAGGGCATTGAAACAGGGGAAGGAGATTATGCCAAGGAGCTTCAAACACTTAACGGAATGGCTAAAAAACTTCGTGAAAGAAGGTTTGGTCAGGGAGCAGTTAACTTTGAGACTACTGAGGTAAAATTCAAATTGGATGAAAATGGAAAGCCTTTAGGCGTATTTCCTAAGGTGAGAAAAGATGCTCACAAGCTTATTGAGGAGTTTATGTTGATGGCCAATCGTCAGGTAGCACGCTTTGTTTACAATAAGAAAAAGGGCGAAGAGAAATTGACCTTTGTTTATAGAACACACGATTATCCTGATCCTGAAAAAATAGATACTTTCGCCAATTTTGCCAGAAGATTCGGTCATGAGATGCACACGGAGGAACATGCTGTTTCTAAATCATTGAACCGATTGATGACAGAGATAGAGTGCAAACCAGAAGAAAAAGAATATATAAAGCATTCGATAAGATAAATGGCTAAGGCAACACATACTAGGGATGCGAACGGTAG
>CAYGNU010000670.1:0-2571 GCA_964351175.1 uncultured Roseivirgaceae bacterium
TGAATAGCAGCTGCTAGCCCCAGCGATGGCCCTTCCTTAGATCCTTGAAAATAGATGATAGGAATTGTTATTGGATAGCCATAATTATCTGACCCCATTTCAAGCCAATAATTAGAGATTCCAGCAGCACCTATTTCCATTTCACTTAAAGAGGAAATATGCTTAGGTGTACTTTGGGCCAAACTTAGTACTGATGTGAGTGCCAATAGTCCAATGGTAATAAGCGACACAGGATTGAATGAATTTTGCATAGATAAATTTAATTAAATATTAACTTAGAAAGGTGTTAAAATTGATAATCACTATGAAGTTTAAACTTTTGCTCTTGCTGACTATGGCTTGCTTTTCGTTTGATTGTCAAGGTCAACAGGAAGTAAATAGACTTAAAGGCACTTGGAAAGTAGAGAAAAAGGAAAAGTTTGAAGTGTGGCGTCAGGAGGGAGTAAATTTAGTAGGGGAGTCCTATACCATTAATAATGGTGAAAGACATGTGTTGGAAACGCTACTTATCAAAAACGAGGATGGTAAAATTATATTTGAAGCTACTGTGCCTGACCAAAATGAAGGAGCCACTATTCCGTTTGTTTTAAATGATGAAAAAGTAGATGTATTATCGTTTGAAAACCCTGAACATGATTTCCCTACTCAGATCATTTATGAGTTTATTAATGAAAATAGACTTTTGATAAAAGTGCAGGGAGCAGACGGAAAAGGGTTTTCGTTTTATATGGACAAGCAATAATCTTGGTTGGAAAAAGACAAATAGATGATTAGCATTGTTATTGCTATTATGCACCAATGGTTCCTTATTATTCATCTAAAAAAGCTTCATGAGATTTAAAGTCACTGCCGTGCTTTTTATATTTATTTTTGCCAATGGGTCATTCGCCTTTGCTCAAAAGCATTATAAACCGGGTTATGTGGTGTTGCATTCTGGCGATACATTGAGGGGTAAGATTAAGGATCGAACTCCAGAGCCCTTTGGCAAGCTCTTTGAAAAGATCCGATTTAAAGAAAATAGGTTTGGAAAGAAAAAATTCGCACCAAATGACATCCTTGCCTACGGTACGGAAACGGATGTTTTTGAGACACATTTGATATCGAACAATTCTATATTGGAGGAAACTATATTGAGAAGGATCGCTCAAGAAACAAAAGAGGTAGCCTTTCTTAAAGTGATTGTCAAAGGCAACCTGAGTTACTATCATAGAGAGTTCAGAGATGCAGATTCGGGATATTACGACTATCAGACCTACTTTAGAAAAAAGGGTGAAACTGATTTTTTCTTAGTGCCTTCAGGGATCTTTGGTATAGGACGGAAAAGAGTGGTAAATTACTTTTCTGATTGTCCACAGCTCGCAGAAAGAATTGCTCAGGGCGAGTTAAAAGGCCATAATAAAATAATAGAAGCATATGAACGTGAGTGTCTAAACAGAGATAATTAAGGAGGAAGTGAGTAAGAAAGAATTGAAATTTAGAGTTCTCTGCCATTAACTCTGAGGAGGTGAATATTCGTTTCTCAGTTTTCAACCGGTACACAACGCCAAGCTAAAATGAATATGCGCCCCAGTTACTAAAAGTAGTAAGGTTGCCTTTTGCATAGTACTTTATAAATAGCTCAGTTCGCATATTCATTTTAGTGTTTGTAATCTTTTTTTATTCTATCTGCCCAATCAGAAAATCCTGGCATAACTTTATCTAGTTCTTCAAGCAAGTCTTTGGCGGATTGAGGCTCAAAATCTTTAGTCCAAATACCTTGTACTTTCTTAATGAATTCCGTTCCCATGCTGTCATATACTTCTTTTATTCGTACTTGAAAAGCATTTTGAAACCATACATAATCTTCCCCACCAACGCCAAAATATAACTCGTTAAATTCTTCTAAAGAGTCATGGTTGGGGGTGTAATTTTTATAACCAGTAAATGTTACATTATCCCAAATTATAGCCATTTCTGGTTCCATTCTTCGCATGTATGCATAACCAAAATAAGAAGCTATAAACTCGTTAAACCATGGCTGCTTATTGTGGATTTCAAAAGCATAGGCTTGCATATGGCCAATTTCATGAAGAGCAACTAAATCAACCATAATTGGAATAGAGGTTTCTGGATTATGACCTATTTTTTTTAGATTAGAAATAGCTTTATCAGAAGGTGATTGAAAGCTTTCTAAGTAAGCAGAATAAACTGCTCCATATTCAGTATGTGCGGGTAATATGGTAATCATTCCGTTTTCCGTGACTTCTACAAAAGGGAATCCGTAAGGGGTTGCCTGAGAACTGGATATCTTACTGTAATCAATTGTATCTAATAATGCTATTTTTAGCAGTATGTCGATTCCTAGGCTTTGCTTGAAAAAGTTATTGGAGTTAAATATCAATTGCTCAAGGTATTGAGCTCTCGATTGAAAACCGCTTGAATAATATGCTGTGTATCCACTAATGATACTATCTAATTGGAGATTTTGGACTTCATCTACTAAGGTCAATTTTTTTGATGAAGCTTCATCTTGAGCTACAACTGAGTTGAAAAGCAGAGATAGGAATATTGTTAATGTGAACGGTTGTATAT
>CAYGNU010000671.1:0-2563 GCA_964351175.1 uncultured Roseivirgaceae bacterium
AGCAAGTACAGATGTTGATACGGATGGATGGATAGATACTTATGACACAAGTGGTGCTTCATCAGGCACCAACCTCTCTAATCCAGATACAGACGGGGATGGAATAGAAGATATGCTTGATTACGATTCAGATAATGACGGTATTACCGATGTAGTGGAAGCAGGAGGTTCGGATTTTAATGGTGATGGTATTCTGGATTCATTTGGAGATACAGATGGCGATGGAATTGGAAATTCTGTTGACAGTGATAATGGTGGTACAGCACATGTCATGTATGATTCTGATGCAGATCTAACCCCTGATTACCTTCAGTTAAATTCAGACGGAGATGCATTTCCAGATTGGGATGAAGGCTTTGATGATGATGAAGATGATGACTACTTAGATGATTACGAGTTTAGACGTAGTACGTATGAAACTGCGAATGGGAATCCTGGTCATTATCCAACGACAGATATTGGCCCAGCTAATGGAGTTCCTGATTACTTGGATGATGCAGATAGCGATGGTCGAGCCAATTTCTTAGATCCTGATAACGCGACTTATTATAGAGATTCTGATAATGATGGAATTGTTGACTTCTTCGATCCAACTGTAAGTGGTACAAGCTATGCCAATGTGTCTGGAGCTCCTGATAATGATGCTGATGGCACACCAAATTACAGAGATGGTGATGACACGCCTCTTCCTCTTGATTGGCTTTCTTTTGAAGCTACTTATGTGAAGGGTAATGTTAATCTCGTTTGGGTGACGACTAACGAAGTGGATGTAAGTCACTTTGAAATTGAACATAGCATTGATGGAGAATCATTTAAGGTTATTGGTAGACTTAATGCAAATAATTCAACGGGCATCAATACATATACCAATACTCATACAAGCCCAGTAATTGGAATTAACTACTACAGAGTTAATCAAGTAGATTTTGATGGAGAAAGTGATTATTCTTGGATGAGAGCAATTACGGCTTCTAATAATAAAATTTCATTCATTGTATACCCTAATCCAGCACAAGAGTCCATTACAGTTCAATCTGAAGCAATTGTCACAGGAACTGTACAATTAATAGATGTACTAGGGCGCGTTTTAACTGAAAAGGATTTTAAGGGAACCAATAGCACAACGATTGATCTAACAAACTTGAAATCTGGTTTATACCAATTGAGAATAACTACTCCAAATGGTGCGGTTTATAAACGAGTAGTTAAGAAATAGTCTTAATAATAGAAAAAGGAAGGTAACGAATTGAATAATTAAAAGGTCTGAGAATTATCTCAGACCTTTTTTGTTTTACTCCATCGTAAGCAAACCACTCATTAGTTTTATTCCATACCAAAGATTAGCTATCCGTAAATTTTCATTCTCCGCATGTTGATTATTATCATGGTTGGCGATGGGTACAATAATGGCTGGTTTCTGAAGTACATCTGTGAATAGGTATAAGGGAAGTGATCCACCAAGAGTTGGTAGCAATATCAAATCATCCCCAATGATCTCTTTGGTTCTGTTGATTACTTCTTGTGCTATAGGAGTATCCATGGCAGTTCTAGCGGCACGATATCCACTTCCACGAGTCACCAAGGCAATCTTCGGGTATTTCATCCGTGTTTCCTGATCAGGAGCTTCTCTCACAATGTAATACCCTTGCTTTCTGATATGAGCTTCCACCAAGTCTTGTTGCTTTTCAGGATCGCATCCTTTCACTAGACGGATGCCAAGAGAAGCAGTCGCTGTTGCAGGAACAACATTTCTGGCCAGCTTCCCAGTGTTTCCACTACTTAATCCTCGAATCGTTAAAGAGGGGAGTAGCAGTCGCTCATTATATGATTCGGTACCTTCAGGATCGAGCACGCTTAATTCCCTTTTCAATTCTGCATCTATTATGGGAATATTAGCCATTGCAGCCTTTTCAAGATCACTTAGGGGCTCCACATCATCATAGTATCCATCAATGATCACATTGCCATCACTGTCTTTCATAGAGGCAAGCAGCTCTGCTAATCGCTGACCCGGTACAGGTGCCCAGTTTCCATAGTGCCCACTGTGCAAAGGGCGATTGGATCCGTATACGGTCACCTCCATTCCTGTAACTCCACGGACGCCAAACACTAATTGGGGTCTTCTTGATTGATGAACAGGCCCATCACAAAACATCCATAGATCGATTTCATCAACCAATTCCTTGTTGTCTTCCAAATACTGTCTAAGCTGTCTTGAGCCTGCCTCTTCTTGGCCGTCGAAGAAGAATACGATGTTGGAAGTGACTTTGAGTTTATTCGCCTTTATTAAATCAAGCGCCGTAAGAAGCGTGATGATTGGACCTTTGTCATCGCCAGCAGAGCGAGCATAGATTCTGTTTTCTGGATCTATCTGATCAAAAATAGTTGGAAAATCTATGGGTTTGCCACCATCAAACATCGCTTTGGAATAGTAAGCAGGTTCCCATGGATCATTTGTCCAATTCGTTTTATCTACAGGCTGCCCATCATAATGAACATAGAAAGCCAAGGTTCGCTTAGCGTTTTTTACAGGATAATATCCGAATATAATAGGAGGGGTGCC
>CAYGNU010000672.1:0-2557 GCA_964351175.1 uncultured Roseivirgaceae bacterium
TATGTGTATAACAGACATGTTAAAAGTACTTCAACGTTATCTCCATCAGAAATCTGACTTGCTAATAAATTCAAGTCAAAAGTTTCGAAATTTCCTGCAAAATTAGGATTGGACACAACAAAAGCTCCGATAAAACTCGTTTCTAATAATGTGACCGCTGTTGAAGTATTAACTATTTCCCATTTGAAATCTCCTATATCATTTATAGAACTAAAGGTAGTTGTCCTATTTATTGAAATTGTTCCTCCACTTTCACAGATATCACCAGTTAAATCAAAAGTTGGTACTATTTCATTCTGAAAGGATAACGCGATCACTGGAGCTTGAAACACACACCCAGAATTTAATGCATTTTGTGAAGTAACGGCTACATCAAAAATGTCTGAAACTACAACACCAGAATAAATATGGGCAATAGGCAAAATACCTCCAGCGTCTTGCAATTGTTGCTCAGTGTAATTTTCAATAGTTCCATCACCCCAATCAACTGTTATAGTGGAATTTTCTGAAAGTGATGTAGCATCTAAATTCATTAATGCATTAAAATCACCAGAGGCAGGAAGACATGCTAAGCCTCCAGCAAAATTTTGAGGGGAACCAATAACAAAAGTCCTACGATTGATTGAAATTGGTTTGTTAATATTTCTCGCACAAATACTGGCATCAAATTCTGTGATATTTATATCGATTATGTATTCAGGTGTGGCAATAGTATTTTCATCATAGACATGAATGGCTGTGTTGCCAGAAGATATATTTTCTAAATTGCCATCACCCCAATCTATAGATGCAATAACATCAGTAACACCATCAAAGATTAAAATAACTTCTAAAGGGTCCAGTACATCGCATATATCAATGGTTCCTGGTGTGGATACCAAAGAGATGTTTTGTGAATTATTAATTCGAAGAAAGGCATCTGATACGCACTGAGCGTTAACAGTATATGTAGAAAAGAGCTGGAGGAATAGTAAACCAAATAATACACCTCTGCCCCGCAGAAATAACCTATCAAAATACATAAAGCCAACTTTAAAACAGTGTCAAAATTATGAGTTAACACCATCTAATGATAAATCTAATGAATTAAATTATAAATAAATTCTAAGATTTTGGAGCAAAAATTACATTTTTTAATAATTAGTAACACCAATTGGCAGCTAGGAGACAATTTAGATGCTACAATAAGCGGCTTAATATATATGTCTTTAAAAGGTTGTTCTATAAGTTTTAGGATTCAGGATCTTCAGTTGTCAGATAACAGGTGACAACATCTTAGTTATTTATCCTTCTTCATACTTTAATAACGCATAAAAAGAACCAGACCCTAGTTGATATTCTAAAGGATCAATGTATGAGTTTATAGTGCCTAATAATTTCTCAATCTCTACAATGACCTTACTTAAGTATTTGTAGTAATCTAACCATGAAAGTTCCGAAGCATTCAATCCATTTGCTTTGCACCAAATAAGATAGTCCTCAGCCTCTTGGTATTCTTCCAAGGCACTCAATACTAGGTAGACACATATTAATTGACGACTTGTATTAAAATAGCGGTATTCATTATCCACAAACACTTCCCAGCTAACTTTTCCAATATAAAATCTAACTTTGATAAAGGAAAGATTTTCATCTAAAGACTCTTTTTCAACACGTAGCTTGTACCTCTTTTGAAGTTGAAGTAATTGTTGAACCTTCGGATCCATGTCAGTCAAATGTTACAGATTTTACCCAACCAATAAATCTTCTATTATCGCCATTGGACCACTCGTAGTGTGATTTAGGAACATTGGAAACAGGTTTAGTAATGACCAAATAATAATTTTGCCCATTAATATCAATAGCATCAATAATATTTACTCCCACACGCCCAGGTAGATGAATCATGCGAATGTAATGTCCTGATCTTAAGCTATCCTGTAATACTCTATCGTCATTACGGAAGTAGGCTGAAGTCCCCATAAAGTCACGTTTTGAAGCCACCAAGTCAGCATCTTTAATGATGCCTGATTTTAATTTTGAAAAATCAGGCATTCCTCTCAACCTATTTAATCCGATGCTGGATATTGATTCTTTAAGTACTCCCTGTTCAGTTTTAGAAAACGTATAGGTAGAGATTCGTGAAGTATAAGAATCACAACAGGGAACCCAAAGGGTAATAACCTTCCAACTGTCATCTGTTTTCTCAATATCAATAATTCCCCCACTTAAGGTTTTTAAAAATCCATACGCTCCGTTCTCAAAGGTATAAATTTTTGTATCGCGCAAGTTATTCCAACCAGAGGCCCCGTTATAAAGTAAATCTAGATCTCCATCAAAATCCAAATCAAGAAAATGTAGGCCACTCATTTCCAAAGGATAATACCTTGGATCATCTATATACTCTCCTTCTGGATCATAATTAGGCAGTTCAAATTGCACAGAATCACCATCTGGTAGGTAGGAGAGTCTTGAAATTTTTTCTTCAGGGGACAATGATTGTTCTTTCCATTTACCGCTCCATTCTGTCAATGGAATCTTGTCGAGTGTTCTAGATGTTTGTGCCTGACAACAACAT
>CAYGNU010000673.1:0-2553 GCA_964351175.1 uncultured Roseivirgaceae bacterium
GACCCGGTGCTCCCTCCCGCTCTCACTAGGAGATCGTAGGCTTGGGTGGCCTTATTGCGAATTGTAAGCGCGAATATGGCCGTAATGATCATTAAGGTCACCGTAGAAATTCTGCCCACCATTACCAGCTCTTTTTGACCTGCCTCTGGCTTGATAAATCGCTTATAAAAATCGTTGACAATATAAGATGAACCCCAGTTGAGATGGGTGCCAATAGTCGACATATACGCTGCAATTAATGAGGCTATGACTAATCCTAACCAACCTGGTGAGAGGCGGGTGAGCATAGCAGGATAGGCCACATCATCCCCTAGATATTGATCAGTAATTTGTGGAAATTCCGCCTTTATAGAAGCCAGATCTGGAAAGATTACTAATGAGGCTAACGCTACAATGATCCATGGCCATGGTCTGAGCGCATAATGAGCGAAATTGAAGAAAAGGGTGGCGCCAATGGCATTCTTTTCATCTTTAGCTGACAACATGCGCTGCGCTATATAGCCACCACCACCGGGCTCAGCACCAGGATACCAAACCGCCCACCACTGCACCGCAATGGGTATGATGAGTAAAGTGACTAAATTGGAGGTGTTTGTTAAATCAGGTAGAAACGATAGTTTTCCTACAACTGCCGGATGCTCAAGTAATTGTCCTAAGCTTCCTATTTCAGGTTGACTAACGGCAACATAAGCGGCATATACTGCCCCGAACATGGCAATTCCATATTGAAAGAAATCAGCCCAAATCACACCTTTGATACCGCCTAAGGACGCATAAATTACTACGCCTACTGAAGCTCCAATAACGGTTACTAACGGGGGCAACCCGAACATCACTGCTGCAATTTTAATGGCCGCCAAGGTAACCGTACCCATGATAAGGCAGTTAAAAAGTATGCCTAAGTATAATGATCTAAACCCTCGCAAAAAGGAGGCAGCTTTGCCGCTATAACGTAATTCGTAAAATTCTAAATCGGTATGCACATTAGACCTTCTCCATAACTTGGCATAGATAAAAACGGTGACCATACCTGTAATCAAGAACGCCCACCAGGCCCAATTTTTAGATACTCCATCTTCTCTAACCATACCAGTAACGAGGTTGGGCGTATCGGCAGAAAAAGTACAGGCTACCATGGATACACCTAAAAGCCACCATGGCATAGATCGACCACCTAGAAAAAACTCATCAGTACTTTTTCCTGCGGTTTTGGAGGCTACCCAGCCAATACTTAAAACAATAATGAAGAAGACCCCAATAATAACCCAGTCGATGGTGCTTAATATCATAATGTGCGTTTTGTTTTAGAAAACAGAAGTGCTAAAAATAGCACGTTATTGGGTTTTAACCTAGCACGAATTCAAGTTGCTTGAAATACTGTGTTCTTATTGAATATTGGTTAATGAGAGTGGTCGTTGGAATTGACAAGGGGACCTAACAACATGCGACCGAGCCGTAAGAAAGCATTTAAGACTTTGCACGTTGAGGGCTAGATTCAGTCTTACAAAATGTGAGGAATATTTATTTTTCTATCAACCAGCCAGCAATATCCTTACTTGATTGATTTCCGAGAATGATGAATTCCCTTTCGCCTTGATCTTTAGTTTTAATAAAAACACGTCCATCATGAATGTATGGACCCATGCCCCATTTTTTCTTATTTGTTTGACGTACTTTATGAATATCTGCTTTTGAAATTTTGAAATTCGATTTTGATACGTTTAGAATTTCTTGCCCAGTAATATCAAAGGCTTCTAACTTTCTTAAATATTTACTTTTTATGTAAGAGTAAGGATTGTTAAGGTCACCATTAATGGCCATAGTACCAGTAAGAGTATTTGTTATTGGGTCACCATGAGTTTGCACACTTACAATACCATTAACTTTTAAAGCAATTAAACTGTCCGAATAAAGTATAATCAAAAATGTCCTATTAAGAATAAGTCCATAATATTCCATGGCAATAAAATGATTGCCCTTTTGCAGTTTAAAATCTTTTAGCCTCATCCATCAATTATGCCTTTTGCCTCGTTAAATCACGTTTGTTTACTTTCCCGATAGCTATTGGGATTAAATGGCATAAAACTAGTACGTTGTTTGGTTTTAACCTAGAGGATAATGTTGGAGAATAGAAATAGTTTGAAATAATACTTTCGGAGGTGTTATAATTTAATAGTCTTTCAGACTTAGGAGCTATCGAGGTGTTCAAATTATTAGCGCACGTAATTTACGTGCGCTATAGTGTTAATGATATTTTTTTTTAAAGGTCGCCTCTGTTGGCTGCCCTTTTCATTCTATTGTTTGCATAAATGGCTACTTCAACACGTCTGTTTTTCTCATCTATCTCAGAAATAGGCTGTAGCTCTCCATAACCTTCAGTAGTTATTCTGCTGCTTTTCACATTTAAGCTTTCCAAGTAATCAGCCACTGCCTGACCACGTTGCTTAGATAAATTCATATTGTAGTCTGCGCTACCTGTTTTGTCTGTATGACCTTCAATAAGTATGTCAGTATCCTCGTTATTATAATGGGTCTTAGATAGGGTAGAATCGT
>CAYGNU010000674.1:0-2547 GCA_964351175.1 uncultured Roseivirgaceae bacterium
GTCTGATTATCATCGGAAACATCACTGTCGAAATTGTTGAAATTGGCATTGAAACTTCTACTAATGATGTCGAGTACCACACACTTCCACCAAAACCTTGCGATTCCAATGCATGAACTGCTTTCGAAACAACTTCATCAACAAACTCCTTATCATTTCTATCGGATGATTCAAAACGTAGGAATGGCTCCTCTTCGAGGAAACGTGCGACAACTCTCGATTGGTTTTCTGCTGTAAATTCAATTTTTGATTCACCAGGTCCAGAGAGGTTAATAAATTTCATCCCACCTTCCTCGGCAAACTTCTTAAACCAGTCAGCCAATAGCAGACGCCTATCCGTAGTATTCACTATTTTAATGGCCATTCCTTTCTGATCTTAGCGCGTGAGTTATTTTGAGTAAATGCCACACAACGTGAGTGCATATTGCGTTGCGGGACTAGGAGCGCTTGTTAAATGGCCATCGGCCATGACAAGCGCGACCTGCTTCGCTCTGTCCTACGCGATAAAACTAGATTAAGAAACAAAAACTACAAGGCAACACTAAGCCCCCGTAATGAAATATGCACAGTGTTGTAGGTATGGCGGTCTCGTCTTAATCTAATATTTAATCACTCGTAAAATAGTCCTTGACTTAAACTTCAATAACTCAATTAAATAAAGTCCTGGTTGTTGATCAGTGAGATCAATCCTATGCTTATTTAGGGCGGTCGTAATGGGAACTATTATTTCTTTGCCAAGAACATTCCTAATTCTAACATTGGAAATAATTATGCTGTCCGGTACCTGGATCGTTATTATTGAATTTGTTGGGTTCGGGTAACCGTTTATTTGCTGAGCCTTCACCTCATCTTCTAAACTTGTAATCACTCTGATTTGGGTCAGTGTGTTTTGGCAGGTGCCCTCGGAAACCACGACTGAGTATTTATCAAAATTAATCGTGGTATCAACTTTAATAAAATAACTTATTGCATTTTCAATTGGGGTATCATTGTAAAACCATTGATAATTGATTCCTTCTTGCATTGGAGCTCGGATGCTATCGTTCTCAACGATCAGATCACCATCGGGAAGTGAAACTAGCTTCATGACCACTGGTCTAGGCCAGCTTTCAATCCCTTGTATGGTTTGAGTAACATAGATTGTATCTGATTTCGTGGTGTTAATGTTGAACTCTGAACCGTCCCCGATTTTATGTAACAACAATGGATCCGCGTACCATTGAATGTTCTCTCCGATAACAGTGGTAATCATCGAGCCTAACTCATACTCAGCGCTACCTTCACATATTAATGTAAAACCTTCAGCTATCGGTCGAGGTGTCTCTTTATAAGTGGTCGATTCTGTGTCCAATATTCCAACACCAAAGGTTCGGATCTCTGCCCAGTCAATTGGATCAATGAATGTTGCAGAAATATTAACACCTAATTGATAAAGCAGTCCCCTGTTGTCAAGGTCAATTGCCTTAGAGCTTTCAGTATCACCGCTCACAAATTCCTTTCTCCAAATGGAGTTTCCATCTAAATCATATTTTTCAACATAATAATCTCCCTCTGTACAGCCTCCACCATAACATGTAAAGTAGTTTCCAACTAAATAAAGATTACCGGTATGGTCTACTTGAATATCATTTGGAACGCTTCCATAAAGAATATTTTGAGTTCCTGCTTTTGCCCACAAGACATTTCCATCAAGATCGGACTGTGCAATAAATGGTGTCGCACGCTCGCAACAGTTCCCTCGGGGCCCCGAATATCCACCAATGCCGACACTGCTACCAGATACCCCTCCGGCAAGAAAAAGGTGCCCACTGGATGTAAGTGCCAAACTTATTTTTCCTGTTGAACGGCCACTTCCGGCTTTCGCCCAAATGAATTCTCCACTGCTATTCATCTTCCCCCAGAACACATTCGGACCAAAACTGTTGGTGTAGGTTAGTTTGATATCATCTAAAGGGAGGCTGATTCCGAATCTACCGGCAAAATAAATATTGCCGACTGCATCTACAGCGAGATCTGTAATGGTACAAGCAGCAGAACTATTAACCCAGATGTCTTTCGTCCATATAATGGCCCCGGAAGAGGAGAGTTTAGCCATGAAAAAATTCCAACCAGATCCACCAGAAACATAAACATTGTCGTAGGAGTCGGTCTTCACCGATATTCCATATCCATAAACATCATCACCCAAACGGGTATCCCAAATTAGTGACCCAAAGGAATCATATTTGGAAACAAAAATTCTGCTTTCTCTTGACGCTGTTAGATAAATATTGCCGTCATCATCAAGGGATACTGCAATTTCATTTCCATTGTTGAATCCAACTTCTATATGTTTAAGCCATTCAACTGTATAGTCTGCCCCGATACGGCATAAAAAAATGTCGGGATAAAATCCGTCATCCGTCTCAATAGTATGATCACCAAATGAAATGACATTATTGTAATAACCAGCGATTACCATATCTCCCTTTCCGTTTACCGCAATATCTGAATCATCGTATAATCCATCGGTCTGATCTGAACCTGTAGCCTTGATACCATGTATCC
>CAYGNU010000675.1:0-2543 GCA_964351175.1 uncultured Roseivirgaceae bacterium
AAAAGCATATGTATGTTGCTATATGGTTTTACATAGCCACTTTTGTGACTGTTGCCGTTCTTCATATTGTTAACTCTTTTGAAATACCTGTAAGTTTTATGAAGAGCTATAGTTGGTATGCAGGAGTTCAGGATGCATTGGTTCAATGGTGGTATGGTCATAATGCGGTGGCTTTTTTCTTGACCACACCTTTTCTTGGTTTAATGTATTATTTCTTGCCTAAAGCAGCCAATAGACCTGTATATTCTTATCAACTTTCGATTATCCATTTCTGGTCATTGATATTCATATATATCTGGGCAGGACCTCATCATTTGTTATATACTTCACTACCTGATTGGGCGCAGTCATTGGGTGTAGTTTTCTCTATCATGTTAATAGCACCAAGTTGGGGAGGTATGCTAAACGGTCTTTTGACATTAAGAGGAGCTTGGGATAGAGTAAGAGAAGATCCTATCTTGAAATTTATGGTAGTGGCTGTTACAGCGTATGGTATGTCCACTTTTGAAGGCCCTATGCTTTCTTTAAAGAATGTTAATGCCATAGCTCACTTTACTGACTGGATAGTTGCTCACGTACATATAGGTGGATTAGGATGGAATGGCTTCTTAATTTTTGGTATGCTTTATTGGATGATACCAAGGATGTGGGGTACTAAATTGTATTCTGTCAAATTAGCGAATAATCACTTTTGGATAGGAACACTAGGTATTATATTCTATGCCTTGCCATTATATGTAGCAGGCATTACCCAAAGTTTAATGTGGAAAGAATTTAATGCTGAAGGTTTTCTTGAGTATAAAAATTTCCTAGAAACAGTAGTTCAAATATTACCAATGTATATGCTAAGAGCTGTTGGAGGTAGCCTTTATTTGACTGGTGTATTCATTATGATTTATAACTTGATGAAGACTGCTGGTCAGGGCACTTTTGTACCAAATGAAGAGGCTGAAGCTGCTCCATTATTAAAAGAAGTAAAAACAACTGGCGGAAATTGGCACAGTGTGTTGGAAAGAAAGCCAATTTTATTCACTCTCCTTACTGTAATAGCCATAGTTATTGGAGGAGTTATTGAAATGGTGCCTACTTTTCTTATTAAAAGTAATGTCCCAACGATTGCTAGTGTAAAACCTTATACTCCTTTAGAGTTACATGGTCGAGATTTGTATATACGTGAAGGCTGCGTTGGCTGCCATTCACAGATGGTAAGACCATTTAGATCTGAGACTGAACGTTATGGAGAATACTCAAAAGCGGGTGAGTTTGTTTACGATCATCCTTTCTTATGGGGTTCCAAGCGTACTGGACCAGACTTACATAGAGTAGGGGCAAAATATCCAGATAGTTGGCACTATTATCATATGTTAGATCCAGGATCGGTTTCTGCTGGCTCTATTATGCCATCTTATCCGTGGTTGTATGAAAATGCTATTGATAAAACACAAACGGCAGCAATGATTAATGCATTGAGAACTGTTGGTGTACCTTATGAAGAAGGGTATGAGGATATAGCCAATGATGACTTAGATAAGCAAGCGCAAATTATTGTAAAAAATCTCAAAGATCAGGATAATATTGAAGTAGTTGCCGATGCTGAAATAGTAGCTCTAATTGCTTACCTGCAAAGGTTAGGTACTGATATTAAGATAAAACCTGAACAAACATCTCAAAATAAGTAAGATCATGTTTAAATATTATTTCGAACAAATACATAACGTAGAGGTCTGGCCAATTATATCGTTGTCCATCTTCGTAATATTCTTCATTGGTCTTTTAATTTGGGTGTTTACCACTGATAAAAAATACATTGATGCAATGAAGAATTTGCCTATCGATGAGGTGAATAGTAAGAATATTAAATCAACTGAATCATGAGAAAACTTTTTTATAAAACTATGGTTTTAGTCTCCGCATTCATGCTTCTGGGAAGCTCAGCAGCTAATGCTCAGGCTATAGGAGATGCGGGTTTTAGTACTGCCACTACTCTTTATGTTCTATCTGCTTTTGTAGTACTAACAGCTTTGCTAGTACTTTATGTAGCGGTTGTAATACTTCGATTATTAAAGTTTATAGTAAAGGAGCAGGCTGAAAAACAAGCAGAATTAGCTGGTGAGCCCATTTTAGAAGAAGAGGAAGGTTGGTTTTCAAGACTCATAAGTAAAGCGAACTATGAAGTTCCTATTCAAGAGGAGGAGACCATCATGCTTGATCATAATTACGATGGTATCCGAGAATTAGATAATCATTTGCCGCCATGGTGGAAAGGACTGTTTTATTTGTCAATAGTGTTTGCTGTTGTATATATGATTTCTTACCATGTCATTGGTAACATGCCACTGCAGACAGAGGAATACAACACTGAAATCGCACTAGCGAATGAGGCAGCTTTAATACGTGCTGCTAACGCGCCAGTGGCAAACATTGATGCTTCGAATGTTGAGTTAGTTACCGATCCTGCAGAATTAGCAAAAGGAAAACAGGTTTTTAATAATAGCTGCTCGCAATGTCATAAGGAATTAGGTGAAGGAGGAATAGGACCAAAC
>CAYGNU010000676.1:0-2534 GCA_964351175.1 uncultured Roseivirgaceae bacterium
ACATAAAATGTATTTAGGGCTAAAATTTGATCATTGTATTGATTTGAGTTCTCAAAGGGAAGTAGTGAGAATTTACTTTTACTGATGAAATATTCTTCTCTATTAAGTTTAGCAAGTATATCTTGAATCAGTATCCATTGATCTGAAATAGATTTATCATTAAAATCGATAGTACTTAAATACTCATTAATCTCTTTTCCAAATGTAGGGAACAAGGATTTTAGATTACCAGAAGAATTTTCAAACGCTTCTTTTGACTGATCTATTACCCTGTCCAATGTCATTATATCTATTTCCAGATCTTTAGCTAAACGATTATTAAATAATGAAATCACTTTGTTATTATGCAAAAGGATAACATTGGAGCGATTACCATGCATCTTAAATAAGAGTTGATATTCCTCTTCAATGTGGATTGAAAAACATCTTTCATTCAAAAATTGATATGTGCCAACTACCTTTTTATTAAGTATTTCAATAAATAAATCAATGCTGTTTTTTCTGGCTCTTTGGAAGTTCTCAGGGAAAGATAGACAGCAGAAGGAGGCACTTAAGTGTGCTTTAATAAAAAAAGGAGCCCTATCATTTCCAAATGAAATTATAAGTTCATCCTTATTCTGAGAGAAGCAAGATGTTATTTTTTGACCATTAATTTTAAGGTCCAATGCAGGAGTGAGCTGCTTAAGAAAATAATAATTGTTCTGCACTACAATTCAATCTGTTGACCATCATAGGCCAAAGATATGTTTTCAGGAAGTTCTTTTTCTACAACTGCATGTCTTCCCATTCGATGACTTATGTGTGTAAAGTAGGTGTGGTCAATATTTAATTCTTGAGCAAGGGCTACAGCCTGTTCCAAATTAAAATGAGAAATATGTTCAGCTTTTTGAAGCGCATTTATTACTAATACTTTAGATCCTTTTATTTTCTCTTTTTCCTTTTCTGAGATATAGTTTGCGTCAGTGATATAAGTAAAATCTTTAACTCTAAAACCTAGTACAGGAAGTTTAAAGTGCAAAACCTCTATTGGGGTAAATTCAATACCATCAGCATCAAACGGACTACTGGCAATTTCTTTAACCTTAATTTGCGGTATACCAGGATACTTTTCACCTGTAGAAAAAATGTAGCTGTATTCCATTTTTAGCTGATTTATCACTCTTTCCGTTGCATAAATTGGCATTTCTTTTTTCTGAAGAAAATTATATGCTCGTACATCATCAAGGCCAGCAGTATGGTCTTTATGTTCATGTGTATAAATTACCCCGTCAAGCTTGTTAATTCTTTCTCGGAGCATTTGTTGCCTAAAATCAGGACCAGTGTCAATAACAAAGCTTTGACCTTCTATGTCAATGTGAATGGAGGTTCGAAGTCTTTGATCTCTAAAGTCTAATGAAGTGCATACATCACAGGTACAAGCAATGACGGGTATTCCCTGAGATGTTCCCGTTCCTAGAAATGTGATTTTCAAAGCTCTAGTTTAGTTTGTGATAGCTCGTAATAGAGTTTTTGGTTTTTTTCGCTAAGCGAATGTTTATCTATGCTAAGCGATTTAATAATATCCAGAAGGCAATTGATCTTGCCGTCTGTAGCAAAAAATTTATTAACTATGATAACTTTTGTGTCATTAAGTATGCACCAGCCTGAATTAAAGTTGCCTCTTTCATAACGAAGGATGTAATCAGTTTCGGCTATTAAGTCTTCAAGTTTATTAAGAAAATGTTTTGAGTACTTAAGGCTCATTTAAACATACTTTTTCACTGCATTTACGAGTGCATCGTAATCAAGAGGTTTAATTAGGTAATCATTGATTCCCACCTCATCAAAATCGGTTTTTGAGTAATTTTTGTAATTACCAGATATTGCAATAATTGGTATTGACGCTTTCTTCTTATCAGAAAGTTGTCTTATTTGTTTTGCCAACTCCATGCCACTGACTTCAGGAAGAATTATATCGAGTATAATTACATCATAATCATTGGCTTCAATTTCATTAATTACTTTTGCACCTGACTTAAAACCCTTAAATTCATATCCCTGTCCTTGAAATATTTTTTTTGACAGTGTTTGAATAACTGGACTATCGTCTGCTAGTAAGATTCGCTTTCCCATTCTAATTATTGTTAAACTGTTTTTTTGCTCTTATAAAGTCTTGATGTAGGTTGTAAAATTCTGCTAAGTTACTGTCAAAAATATGATAATTTTTCTTCTTCACTTCATCTTCGGTGAATTCAGACCAAAACGCCATTTTTTCAGCACCTAAGGTTCCTGCATTACCCTTTAAAGTATGTAAAATATTCAAAATTTCTTCATGGTTTGACTCCGAAATAAGTCTTTTACACCAATTTAATTGAATACTGCATTCGTTGTCAAACTCATCGAGCGCTTCTATCACCATTTCTTTACCGCCAAATTCAATTAGTCGGTCAAGTGTTTTGAGATTTAGCGTCTGTCGTCCTTCTAACTCTTGAATTTTCAATCCTATATTTTGTTCATCGACAGTCTCCTCTGTCCATTTTTTGACTGTTCTAATT
>CAYGNU010000677.1:0-2524 GCA_964351175.1 uncultured Roseivirgaceae bacterium
AGATGGTCGGGAAGAAATCTTTTTAAGGTTTGAATCTACCTTCTTCTGTGGAAGTGGGGGTTGTTCATTCCTGCTACTAGATTCAGAGCTTAATGAAATCACTCGATTCACCGTTATGAATGCCCCTATCTATATCGAACCAACATCTGAAAATGGTTGGAAAATTATACTAGTCAAAAACGAGGGGGAGCTCAAGGAATTAAAATTTGAAGATGATTCATATCCAACTAACCCGAGTGTCTTAGATAAAGCTGCTTATGATGCACCTAGTAATCAGGCAGAAATTCTATTCGATGATGTAAATCTTAAATCAAAAACATATACTTTTTAATCCGTTCGTAGATTCGAAATCAAAGGAAGGAACAAAACAGATGCAATAAGGTAACTTATACCAGCCCATTCACCTAACCAATAGGTTATGGCTAAAGACTGAAGCACGAAGAAGAGTGGAAACACGAAAACTCCTACACAAAATTTAATTGAGGCCACCATCACCGGATCACTAATCCTACTTTTAATAGCTAGCCATACACTCAATGGTAACAAGCTATTTAAAACCAATGGAATACTTAATAATTTGCCAATCCAATTGCCCTTTTTAACGACTGGTTCTGTTGGATAATCATCGAGATTTTCAAGTCTTAAGTTAGTTTCAAATGGATTTAAAAAATCGGGATTTGTAGCTCTCAATCTTTGTAACTGCTCGTCATAACTATCTAAGTCTTCAATATGAGTAATTAAAGTCTTTAACCTTTTTGCCACAGCTTCTTTAAGATTCATCGAATCCTCTTTGAAGTCACCCGTGTATATTTTTTTTACATCAATTGGTTCTCCAAAATACAAACTGACACTGCCCCGATATTTTTGATGGTTTGTATAGTTAATTCCTACTGGCACCACTTTCAAGTTCAGATTTCTATTTACGTCAAGTGCCCCTAAAGCTATTCTGGTAAAACCCTTACTCAGCGGTCGCAACCTTCTTTCAAATCCATGATTACCTTCAGGAAAAATCATGAATGATTCCTGCTTCAATAATATCGCTTTACAATTTTCGAAAATTTCATCATTAAGAAATAATGAATGCCTTCCATCCCTTATTCTATAAATTGGCATCATGTGAATAAGTGCGAGCAGTTTTTTTAAAAATGGCCTTTTAAAAACATCGGCTCTGGCCACAAAATGTGTTTTACGCCTATTTTGCGTGACAACAAGTAAAGCATCCAGAAAAGCATTTTGATGGTTTGCTACAAAAATGACGGGGTCTTTATCTGGAATATTGCTACTTCCAACAACTTTCAATTTCTTAAAAAAAAGGTGAAGGCCGAGGTTCACATAATTAAGAAGAGAATAATAGAAAAGTCGTTGTATCATGCAGACTGCAAACTTGTTTTGCCAGACCAATAACCACTTAGTAAAAGGCCAGAAATTATGTGCCATATTCCCCACCATGCTGTGATCATTGCCATGCCTCCCAATCCGTCAAAAAATGTAAAAATAATCAACAGTCCAAGACCTGAGTTTTGAATGCCCGTTTCAATAGTGATTGATTTTCTGTCTTCATCAGACAATTTGAATATTGTAGATAAGCCATAACCACTTATAAAAGCCAGTGCATTATGAATTAGAACTAGATATACGATTAATTGAAAGTAGTCAAGAAAAATAGACATGTTGTTTGAAAAGGCTATAACGACAAAAGCTACAAAAATTAAAATAGACAATGGTTTTAACCATTTCTGTAAAACATCAGCCGTTTTAGGTTTCCTTTTCCTAATGACCATACCCAATATTAATGGTAGCACAAGACTGAGCAATACTACTTTTGTTACTTCAATCCCATCTATACTAACCTGCCTCATTATCTCTGCTGTTGGCCCATAAAGACTAGCCCAAAAGCCAAAATTGAGAGGAGTAAGCAGCAAGGCAGCCAATGTAGAAAACGCAGTTAGGCTTACAGAAAGCGCAACATTTCCTTTAGCTAAGGACACCATAAAGTTTGAAATATTTCCTCCAGGGCAAGCAGCTACCAACATCATACCCATGGCAATACTTGGTTGAGGCTCCAGGGTTATAATCAAAATAAAGGTGATAAATGGAAGCGCTACAAATTGGGATAAAATTCCTACTAGCGCGGATTTGGGCGATTTCAAAAGGCTGGTGAAATCCTCCGTATTCAAATTAAGCGCAACGCCAAACATGAGACTGGCAAGCCACAAATTCAAAACCCAAAGTGAGTTGTTATTAAAGTTTAGTTCTATGTTATCTATGACCGTAATTAAGTTAGTTTATTTCCGAAGATACAATTTTTTAACAACCGAACGGTTGTGATTCATTGCGGACAAATATATCATTTTCATGCCCGATATCGGCCAATTTGAGCCATAAAGGCAACTTTTTTATATACAATGTTGTTTATTCAGCACTAAATTATTTATTTTTTCACCTACTGTTCAAAATTTGATACTATGGAGTCTGTAGAAACAACATTTAAGTTAACATTTACTTCAGAGCAATATCAACATGC
>CAYGNU010000678.1:0-2523 GCA_964351175.1 uncultured Roseivirgaceae bacterium
ATCCCTATTGAACTGAAGACAAACAGGATGGCAGCTGAACCAAATGAAGAATCTATTTATGTAAAAATGCCAAATTCAACTGAAAGAAGTGGGTTAGTTACTTCACGAGTAGGTCAAGGTGCATATAGAAAAAGTATCCTTCATAGATGGTCTTATCAATGTGCTGCAACAGGTTATAATGATACTCGTATTCTTATCGCTTCACATATTCAGCCTTGGAAAGACTCATCTGATGATCAAAGATTGGATGTTGATAATGGAATTCTGTTATCCCCAGATTATGATGCATTATTCGATAAGCATCTTATCAGTTTTGATATTTCTGGGAAGATTGTACTAGGTTCAGAACTCAAAGAGACTCCCATTGATACACTTGGTATAACTGGTCAAGAAAAGATTCATAGATTGACAGAGGGGAACAAAAGTTACCTAAAACTGCATAATGAGATGATGAGGTAATATTGTTAAGATAATTAGCCAACAAACCTGCGAGCTATTCTGATTCAACTATAGTCTTTTAGAGATTCCTGATCTCCGTTGCACTTCGTCAGACTGTTTAGCAAAGGCGTAAATATACAATCGCAGGCATATTATCATACTGTAATTCTACCAGCTCAGCATGACAGCACAGGAGGAAATGTCAACCGCATGCGGTTAATCTAATAATAGCTACCCACAGCAATACCATTAGTTTATAACTCATAAAGTTCATTGATAATAATCATAAATATTATTGATGATCATTCATAAATAATTCATCAAATTAAACGTAAAATGTAGTCATAAAGACAGCGGAGTTACATTAAATCGATTATTAAAATAATAGCATTTATATCAGTCATTAGTTAATCTAAATGACCCAATTGTCCTTACAATATGAAAACAATACTATTCCCAACAGATTTTTCCGAAAGAGCCAATAAAGCACTTGAGCAAGCCATTTTTTATGCCCAAGCATTCAAGGCAAAAATAATCATCTATCATACCTATCATCGCGATGCCTCTAATCAACACAGTGATAGCAAATTATTGGCTGTTGAAACGGGCATCGACAACAAATTCAAAAAGTTGTTAAAGGACAATGAAGCATTGGCAACATTGGAACATGAGTTTCATAAGGAGCTAGGCGTTACCTACGAAAACATACCCAAATACGCTCATAACATCAAGGCAGACTTAATCATTATGGCAACTAAGGGTGCCAATGGGTTTGATGAGTTATGGGGTACAAAAACGGCTGCCATTGTTAAAAAAGTGGCCATTCCTATTTTGGTGATTCCAGATAATACCACTTTGAAACACATCGGAAAAGTAGGTTTAGTCAGCGATTACAGTAAGGAAGTAGACTATCACAGCCTAGATTATCTGTTAGACATTCTCGAAACAATGAAATTGGATATTGACGTGATTACGCTGAACCGGAGTGAAAAACCAATGAGCAAAGAGGATATGGCGTATAGAATGTTGGTAAGAAAAAAACTGGAGTCTGTCCCAAGTACGTTTCATTTCACTTTTCATGACAATGTAGATCAGGGAATTATAGACTATTCAAAATCCAATGGTATAGGCATGATAGCCATTCTACCCAGATCGTATGGGTTCATAAGGAATATATTTCATGATAGCTTAACTGAAAAAATGCTCTTTAGAAGTCCAATACCTTTACTAATACTTAAAAAGCAGAAAGACCTATGAATAATCTTGAAGCACTTACCTCAAAAATATATGAAGAAGGTCTTGAAAAAGGACATGAGGAGTCTAAAAGGATCATCGCTCAAGCGGAGAAAGAAAGTAAGCAATTGGTAGAAAATGCCAATAATGAGGCGAAAAAAATTCTTTCAGATGCTCAGACGGAGGCAGACAGAATATCCAGAAGCTCACAAATGGAAATGGAGCTCAAAGCCAAACAGCTAATAAGTGATCTTAAGCAAGAGATTGAAAGTATTCTATCCGATAAGATCTTAGCGGCTACCATTGAGAACAGCTTTGCCGATGAAGACTTTTTAAAGTCTGCTATCATAGAAGCCGTAAAGAGTTGGAACCCCATTGACGATTTAGAGTTAACGCTGCCTAAAAGCTTGGAAGAGCAGCTGAAGGCAAAATTTACCTCAAGTATACAAGCACATTTGCCAAACCTTCAAATAACTTTTGGAGAGCGTTTAAAGAAAGGTTTTAGCATTACTAAAAAATCAGAGGCCTATAAGCTCTCTTTCTCGGAAGACGATTTTATAGCTCTTTTTTCACCCTATCTTAGTGACCGAACGCGTTCCTTACTTTTTACTGAAACGAAGTGAGTTATTATTATCTCATATCGAGTCTTGCTGATTTAAGCCCTGATGGAGATAATAAGAACATTGACTACGAAGGAAGTATTGATTTAATCAAAAGAAACTTACTCCCTTCAGACAGGCAGCTATTCAACTACTTGCTGCTGCCAAACGACAACAAGAACTTACTCAATGTATTGTTCTCAAAATTCCATAATATTCCCTATCAAGGTTATATTTTTCCGGCCGTATATAG
>CAYGNU010000679.1:0-2517 GCA_964351175.1 uncultured Roseivirgaceae bacterium
CGGAGCATTCAGAATTTTTCATTTCCTTGTAGATAGGCATTATATATTTTCTTCTACCCGTATTTAGCAAAAAATGCACTAGCTCTCCAATTGCGCCCTCTTAATTATGCCTGACAGATTGAACCAGGCATTCTGATAATACTTCAGAATTGCCTGATTTTGTAAAGCCAAAAGCATCGTCTAATGCCTTCATCTGATCTTTAGACAAATTATCAGGGATTGCCCTTACAAAATGTAGCCATTCCTGTGAGGTCCAACCTTCAGTTTTGAGATCGTTGGCAGCAGTTTCGGTTAAAAATCTGCTCATCTCCTCATCAACTTCAGCAAATTTGTCTGAAGCTGGTTTGGGCGCATCAGCCGGTAGTCCTGGTTGATAGATCCATTCATTTATTTTAGCAGTGTCCATCACTAGCCCATTCTTTTTGTAAAGTTTTTGATCAAGTTGATTAATGAAACTTTCAGTTGTCATAACAGAAAAAGCATTACTCGTAAAATAGTCCTTCAAGAAAGCATCAAACTTCTCTCTCCCTACTTTTTCTTCCTGACTTCTTAAAAATAAATACCCTTTATCGTAGGCAATAGATGTCATTCCGTCATCAGGGTTTCTGTCTGTAAGTTCTAGTTTCAGTTTAGTATCATTTCCCAACCCACTATTCTTCATGTCCTCAATTTCTGCAAGGAGACCTTGATAAGCTAATGTGGCTTCCATTTCTGAAAAGTCACGACCATACATTTTTTCCATAATTCGGTTTTCAAAATAAACTGTAAAACCTTCATTTAGCCAGAAGTCATTCCATGTGGCATTGGTTACCAAATTGCCCGACCATGAATGAGCTAACTCATGGGCCACCAAAGAAGTTAATGACTTATCACCTGCTAAAATGGTTGGTGTAGCAAAGGTAAGTTTAGGATTTTCCATGCCACCAAAAGGAAAGCTCGGTGGTAAAACAAGTAGATCATACCTTCCCCATTGGTAAGGGCCATAAAGGGATTCGGCCGCTGAAATCATTTCTTCCAAATCTTCAAATTCATAAGCAGCAGCTTCTATCACAGAAGGTTCAGCATATACACCAGATCTATCACCTAGCGGCTTGAAGGTCAAATCTCCTACCGACAAAGCGAGCAAATAAGCCGGAATAGGTTTGTCCATAATAAAATGATATTCACCTGTTGGGCTTTTTTCTTGCGGATTTTCAGCACTCATCAATGCCAATAAATCTGAAGGAACCGTTATACTAGCTTCATAAGTAAATCTAATACCAGGAGAGTCCTGAATAGGCACCCAGCTTCTTGCCAAAATGGCCTGTGACTGTGTAAACAAAAATGGCCTCTTCTTACCTGCTGTCTGCGCTGGAGTTAGCCATTGCAATGCCTCGGCTGATGAAGAAGTAGAATAGTAAATAATTATAGAATCTGTTTTCGATTTAATAGGAACCGTCAAAGAACTACCCAGATCTTTATCCGGCTCACCTATTGTAAAATTCACTTCCTTCTTACCTATCATTACCTTTTCGACTTTTAAGGCTTTTGTGTCTAGCACTACCTCTTTAGCGTCATCACTATTTTTTAAATGTAATGTGGCCTGACCATCGATCTTCTTATTTTCAAAATCCACCGTTGCCTTCCAGCTTAAATGCGTTACTACTGACTCTTCTGGTTTGGCATAACTGTGTGGATCCATGATTACTTTTTTTGTGTCTTCTTCCTGCTCTGGTTTATCTGAGCTTTGACAAGCTGTAGCGGATAGCAGTAAGAGAACAACTAATTTAAAATTCATAAGTTGGTTTAATTTAGTGTTACTATTTAGTCTTGACTAGCATATACGACTTGAATCTATAAAATCTTAGCCTCTAAGTCACATATTAAAAGAATTTATATTTTCTGATTTAAAATTTTAGTACTTTCCGATCTGAATGAATCATAAGGCTAACCTCCTGATATTGAGTTTGATATTTTGTCTGGCGCTATCCGCGAAAGGTCAAAATACTCGAACTATAGACAGCCTCAAGGCAGTTGCAACATCAAGCGACATGAACGATAAAATTGCAACCTATAATCAACTTGGTTGGCAATATCGCAAACTTCACCCTGATAGTTCTATCTATTTTCTTAACAAATCACGATTATTAATAGATGAAAGTGGTGACACCAGACTACTCCCTGAATGCTATAATTTTTTAGGAGTAGCTTATTTATATAAAGGCGATTATCTGTTCTCGTTTGATTATCACGAACAAGCAAAAAATCAAGCCTTTAAGCAAAAGGACAGTTTACAATATGCCCATGCACTTAACAGCTTAGGCAGGTTGTACGAGGGCACTGCAGCCTATGATAAAGCGATTGAATTTTATGATGAGGCGCTGGCCTACTTTCAAAAATTAGATGACCCAGTTGGCCTGGCCTATATCTACTCAAGCCTTGCTACCTTTTATCAAAGTCAAAAGAATTATTTGCGGGCTGAAGAAATGTGTAATAAAGGCCTTGAGCTTAGAATGCAAGAGGAGCTTTGGGCAGGTG
>CAYGNU010000680.1:0-2511 GCA_964351175.1 uncultured Roseivirgaceae bacterium
ACAAAGACTTGTCGCTAACATCCTCCAGACCAGCGCCCTTCAATGGGAGCGCAACTTCTGTGGATAATATACTAGTGTTCTGAGCGTGATCTTCTTTCAAGATATCAGCTTGAACTGTGCCTCTTACAGATGCTAATGTCTTGGCTTTGATATTTTCATAAACATCAGCTGGCAATACCTGATCACCAGTGACTCCTAGTAACATTAAGCCTAAACCATCATTTCCTGCAGGGAGTTTGCCCTGATAATGAGGCCTTTTATCTTCTCTGCCTTTATAGATGGCCTTTATTTTCTTTTCGATTTCAGCCTCTAAGCCGTTTTCTTTTATGTAAAATTCACATTGTTGATCAATGGCTGCATTCATAAAAAAGCCTAACAGCATAGGAGCTGGACCATTGATGGTCATGGATACAGATGTCATCGGATCTGCTAAATTGAACCCTGAGTAGAGCTTTTTAGCATCATCAAGGCAGCAGATAGATACACCTGCATTACCAATTTTACCATAGATATCTGGTCTGTAATCAGGATCATTACCATAAAGTGTCACAGAGTCAAAGGCGGTAGAAAGGCGCTTGGCGTCCATATCAAGACTTACATAATGAAATCTTCTATTGGTTCTTTCTGGGCCACCCTCACCTGCAAACATTCTGGTTGGGTCTTCACCTTCTCTTTTGAAAGGGTAGATGCCCGCTGTATAAGGAAACTCACCTGGTACATTTTCCTGCAATGTCCACTGTAAAACATCACCCCAAGCTTCAAATTTTGGTAAGGCAATTTTCGGGATTTGTGTATGCGACAAAGACTCGGTGTGGGTCTTTATTTTGATTTCTTTATCACGAACCTTAAACGAATAAATAGGATCAGTATATTTTGTCTTTTTATCTGACCATTCATCGAGCATTTTCTGATTTCTTGGGTCAAAGTCTAAAGCTATCTTCTCATAAGTTTCCTCCAAACCTTTGATTAATCTGTCTTTATCTTCTACTGAGGTTCCTTTCAGGGTATTGATGGATGTTCTTATTCCAAATAACTTTTGGGCTACTGCTGATTGATCTTTAGACCATTTGTCATAGGCTCTATTATTTTCTGCTATTTCAGAAAGGTATCTCGTTCTACTTGGAGGGATAACAAAAATCTTCTCAGACATCTCATCTGTGATCTCAAAACTAGAAGGTAAATCAGCACCAGTCTTTTCAACTATTTCTCTTATTATTTCCAGATAAAGCCTGTTCATACCTGGATCATTGAACTGAGATGCAATAGTCCCAAAAACTGGTAATTCATCATCTTTAGCATCCCAAAGATTGTGGTTGCGCTTAAATTGTTTCTTTACATCTCTTAGCGCATCCAATGCACCTCTTTTATCGAATTTGTTAATGGCAATAACATCCGCGAAGTCAAGCATATCAATTTTCTCCAATTGAGTTGCTGCCCCATACTCTGGAGTCATGACATAAAGGCTAACATCAGAGTGCTCTGTAATTTCAGTATCTGACTGACCAATGCCCGAAGTTTCCAAAATGATCAAATCATATTTTGCTGCTTTTAATACTTGAACAGCTTCATTAACATGCTTAGAAAGCGCTAGATTTGATTGTCTCGTAGCTAAAGAACGCATGTAAACGCGATCATTTTTGATAGCATTCATACGAATTCTGTCTCCTAAAAGCGCGCCACCTGTTTTTCTTTTTGATGGATCTACAGAAACTATGGCTATGTTCTTATTAGTAAAATCAATCAAAAACCTTCTCACTAATTCATCAACCAAAGAAGACTTACCAGCACCACCTGTTCCAGTAATGCCTAAGACAGGGGTTTTTACTTTGTTAGCTATTTCATGGACTTGATCAAACTCACCTTTAGCATCTTCTGGAAAATTTTCAGCAGCTGAAATTAACCTTGCAATAGACTTTACATCTTTATTTTTTAAGTGAGACACCTCACCATTAAGATCAGTACCCGTTGGAAAATCACATTGCTCGATCATGTCATTGATCATGCCTTGCAAGCCCATTGAGCGGCCATCATCAGGTGAGTATATTCTTGTTATTCCATAATTATGAAGGTCTTTAATTTCTTCTGGTAGAATTACACCACCGCCACCACCAAATATTTTGATATGATCAGCTCCTTTTTCTCTTAACAAGTCTTTCATGTATTTGAAGTACTCATTATGACCACCCTGATAGGAAGTCATGGCTATGGCTTGGGCATCTTCCTGAATAGCAGTATTCACTACTTCTTCAACACTTCTGTCATGCCCCAAATGAATAACTTCACAACCGGTAGCCTGGATGATTCTGCGCATGATGTTTATTGCGGCATCGTGTCCATCAAATAAGCTGGCGGCTGTTACAATTCTGATTTTATTCTTTGGCTTATAAGGAGCTGCTTCCTTCATATTTATTCCCTTTTTAGGTGTGCAAAAATGGATTGCAAAGGTAGCTAGAAATCGATTATTTTGCTAACAATCATTAGTTAGTAATGGATTCAAAAGCGATACCATTT
>CAYGNU010000681.1:0-2509 GCA_964351175.1 uncultured Roseivirgaceae bacterium
ACTGAGTATGTACCGAATTGTATGATCACTGGTGTACTTACTGAAAAATCCAAAAGCATAGCCAATATTTACGAAGCAGAATATGTACAAACTGAGGACACTGGTCATGTTTATGTAAAAAGGAGACCTACTGAGAAAGCTATTGCAGAGTTTTACAAAAAAAGTGCGTCATATTCATCAACTTATACTGATAAAGCATCTTCAGAGGTACGATTAAAATCAATTGGTTTGCCATGGGCGGAATGGGCTATTAATTTATACAAAAAGAAGTATGGGAAAATACCAAAACGAATTCTTGATATTGGTGCAGGGGGAGGACATTTCGTGGAGGCGTGCAGACGTTTAGGTGTTCAGGCTGAAGGAATAGAGTTAAGTGATTATAGCTGTGAATTTTCAAAGAAAACATGGGGAATTACTTTAGATGACCGTGATTTTACCCAAGTTTATAAAGAATATGAAGGATTTGACATGGTCACATTTTGGGGGCTTTTAGAGCATACTCCTAATCCAGTAGAAATTGCGACATGCGCTAAGGATGTTGTGATTAAAAGTGAGTTAGGGGGATTGGTTATAGCAAAGCTTCCCAGATGGAACTCTCTTAGTTCAGCCTCTCAGTTACTTAACCCTAGTAAAATAATTAGGCATATTGATCCTGCTGGACACATAATGTTGTTTACAGATGCTTCGGCTGCAGAATTGTTCTTTAGAAGTGGTTTAGATGTTAATGCTGCGTGGTATTTTGGAATGGATGCTTACGAAACATTTATGCAACTAGGTAACAATACATCTCACTATGAGGCCTTTTTAAAAAGTGGGCAGTTTCAAATGGAACTGCAGCAATACATAGACGAGAATAGGTTTTCTGATAACTTCGCAATTGCGGGCGCACCCAAGAGGTAGATGATTGTTAGAGGTTTAAAAATTGGCATTATTCTTCTTTCCCGTTATAACTCTAGTCGGTTACCAGGAAAGGCATTGATGAAAATTAATGGAAAGCCGCTTCTTTCAGGTATTATTGAGCGTTTGTCAACCATATATGATAGAGAAGATATAATTATTGCCACTTCGAATGAAGAAACAGATAACCCTATTACACAATGGGCAGAGATTGAGGGTTTAAGCTTATATAGAGGTAATTTAATAAACGTTGCTTCAAGATTCTTATGTGCTGCAAATTTCTATCAGTTGGATTATGCAATCAGGGTTACTGGTGATAGTCTTTTTATTGACCCACATATTATAGATGAATTGGCTTCATATATTGAAGATTCAGATTATGATTTAATTAGTAATCGAAAATTCAAAATGTATCCAATAGGTCAAACTATTGAGATTATAAATATCAAGACTATGGATAGAGATATTAACTCTTTCTCAACTCCAGAGGATTTTGAGCATGTCACTGAATTCTTCTATCGCAAGGAAGAGGAGCTTTCTTTTAGAATTAGGCATCATAAGAATAATGAAGGTAGCTTTAGAGATATAAGCCTTGCAATTGACACTCCTTATGATTTTCAAATAGCCAATCATGTTGCAGGTTTACTTGGTGATTCGTTTGATAAGGCAACATATGTTGATATATACAATCTATATAAAAAGACTCAAGAGGATATGCTTTGATTTTTGAATTATATAACATGAACCATCCATTTAAAGGAAAGCACGGGCCACTTCTGATTGCAGAAATTGGGGGTAATCACGAGGGTGATTTTGAATATGCCAAACAATTGGCGCAAATGGCCATTGATTCAGATGTAGATTATGTAAAGTTCCAAATCTATACAGGCGATACCTTGGTTTCGAGCTTAGAAAGCCCGGATAGGAACAAACACTTTAAGAAATTCGAACTCAGCCAACAGCAGCATATGTATTTGGCTGAGATGGTGAAAGAGGCAGGTATTCTTTATACTTCATCAGTATGGGATATTACTGCCATGGAATGGCTCGATAAATACATAAGCCTCTATAAAATTGGCAGTGGTGATCTTACGGCCTATCCTGTACTTAAAAAGACCGCAGAAAGGGGCAAGCCCATGGTTGTGTCAACCGGATTGTCAACAGAAAAAGAGGTACTCGAAACCATTGACTATTTACAATCGGTAAACCCTGTTTACCAATCAAAAGACATGTTGGCCATTTTACAGTGTACCAGCATGTATCCCATTGCGCAAAGTGATGCTCACTTGAGCGTAATGGCAAGACTCAAAGAGTTGACGGGCCTTACCATAGGCTACTCCGATCATACCGAGGGAAGCAAAGCCTTACTATATGCGGTGGCCATGGGAGCCGAGATATTAGAGTTCCATTTTACGGATAATAGAGAGGGTAAAGTGTTCAGAGACCATAAAGTTTCCCTTACACCCTTCGAGATTAAAGAACTGATTGAGGAAATAGAACTAATAAAATCCATACAGGGTAATGCCATAAAGCAGCCCGTACCCATAGAGTTGGACAACAAGCACGAGATTTCTTTTAGAAGGGCTGTGTACCCCTCTAGAGATATCAAAGC
>CAYGNU010000682.1:0-2508 GCA_964351175.1 uncultured Roseivirgaceae bacterium
GTCGGTAATTTTTGGTATACCTGCTGGATTGATGCTGGACAACCAGATTTAAAGTCCTTGATTGATTTTGAACTATCAGAAGAAGAACTGGAGAAAAGGAAGGAAGAGCTTAAGCTCTGGAAAGAGCAAAGATATAAAGCTCGTGAGCATGAGTCTGAAAACTAAAAGGGCATCTACAATAGATGCCCCTGAGTTAAATAAAAATGTGGATTATTCTTCTGTTGCCAATGAGTCTGAAGCCATTTCTACTTCCATGATTTCTGGCTCTGGCATTGGTTTAGCTTCAACATATTCTTTCAATTGCTGTAAACCAGTCACATAACTATTGCCTACCATACCTTCCGCATCCATGGCAGAGGCGAAAAATGCACCCATAAGATCTAAATCTTCATATCGATAGGTCCAAGTGACCTCTGTACCATTGTCAACAGGCTTCAGAATCATGTCCGCATAGTAACCACCAGCAAAGCCAAAATCTAATTGAAGCGTCACAAGTTCGTTTGCTTTGGCATCAATAATCCATTGGGAACCAGCACCTACATCAGGGTGATCACTTTCCCATGACATTTTTGCACCAACTCCACTTTCAGGGCCTTCATAGGTGTACTCTGTTTCCGGATCGATGGTGAACCATGGAGACCACTCATTAAAACTCTTCATGGTACTTACTTCTGGGTAAATAACTTCAGGACTTCTTTCAATGACAATAGTTCTTTCAGTTTGTCCCTCTTTTGGTTGAAAGCTGGCATATATTGCAGCTAAGACAACAATGGCAATTAAGCCAAGGCCAATAAATTTTAAGACTTTCATGGTGTTTTTATTTTGGTTTTGATAACAAGGTAAAAAGAATTAATGAATTTGTAAATGACTGATTTTTTGGAGTTTTGATTTATTAATTTCGCACTATGAATTATTTATCAGTCGATGACATTTCTAAGTCATTTGGAGAAAGAGTGCTTTTTGAAAATATATCTTTTGGCATTGAACAAGGTCAAAAAGTAGCTTTGGTGGGTGTTAATGGTAGTGGTAAAACCACTTTACTCAAAATTTTAGCAGGCTTAGATGTGCCTGACAAGGGTGAAGTTGTTGTCAATAATTCTGTAAAAATAGCTTATCTGGAACAGCAACCTGAATTTGGTGATACGGATAATATAATTGAAGCAGTTCTCGGTGGCGATAAGAAGATGGCTCAGCTGATTTCTAAGTACGAACATCATCTCAAACTGGCTGAAACTGACCCTAAGTCAATGGAAATCATAGGTGATTTGATTGAGGAGATGGATAAGGCTGATGCGTGGACCTATGAGTCACAGATAAAGGAGATTTTAGGTAAGCTTGGTATTCATGATCTTGAGAAAAGGATAAGTGATATGTCTGGTGGTCAGAGGAAACGCGTAGGTCTCGCTAAAGCCTTAATAGAGAAACCTGATCTGGTAATCCTTGATGAGCCTACTAACCACCTTGATTTGGAGGCAATAGAATGGTTGGAAGGTTTCTTGTCAAGTAGTCAGATGGGTATAATCATGGTGACTCATGATAGGTATTTTCTTGAGCAGGTGACCAATGAAATAATAGAGCTGGATAATGAACAAGTTTATCGCTACTCTGGAAATTATTCTTACTTTCTTGAGAAGAAGTCGGATCGGGAGCAGATGGCCCAATCAGAGAAGGATAAGGCGTCTAACTTATTCAAAAAGGAGTTGGACTGGATAAGGCGACAGCCAAAAGCCAGAGGAACAAAGGCAAAATATCGTGTAGAGGCTTTTGAAGGTATCAAGGAGAAAGCACATCAAAACCTTGAGAAGGTAGAGCTAGAATTGGATATCAATCAAAGAAGACAAGGAGGAAAAATCCTTGAAATTGAAGATATCACCAAATCGTTTGGTGAACAAAGTATCATTAAGCCATTCAGTTATATTTTCCAAAAAGGCGAAAGAGTAGGGATTGTCGGTAAGAATGGTGCTGGTAAATCCACATTTCTTAATATGCTTACGGGAGCACTTGCCCCGGATAGTGGTAAGCTGGACAAAGGGCAAACCACAGTCTTTGGATATTACAAACAACAAGAACCCAGTTTCAAACCGGGCATGAAGGTAATAGAGGTGGTGCAGGAAGTAGCTGAGATTGTAACGTTATCTAATGGGAGCACAGTTTCTGCTTCAAAATTCCTCACGCAGTTTAACTTTTCAGCAAAGGCTCAATATGATTATGTTGATAAGCTAAGTGGAGGTGAGAAAAGGAGATTGCAGCTTTTGAGGGTATTAATTGATAATCCTAATTTCTTGATCCTTGATGAACCTACTAACGATCTTGACCTGATTACACTAAGAACATTAGAAGAGTTTTTATTTAGTTTTCAAGGGTGTTTGATCATAGTAAGTCACGATAGGTATTTTATGGATAGGCTTGTAAATCACCTTTTTGTATTTGAGAAGGATAAAGCAATTGTTGATTTCCCTGTAAACTATACTACTTATAGAAGTAAAGTGAAGTCCGGTAGTGTAGAAG